>JAFDEW010000239.1 GCA_019310125.1 Deltaproteobacteria bacterium
CAAATCCGTGAACTTTGCGGAACGCTTGCCATGAAACCTTACGAAGCAAGACTCCGTGTGGTCATAATTTCAGATGCCCAGACCATGAATCCTTCAGCAGGGAATGCCCTCCTCAAGGTGCTGGAGGAACCTCCGGATCGAACAATTTTGATACTAACCGCCTTGCAGACATCCGACCTTCTCCCGACAATTGTGTCTCGATGCCAGCATATCAGATTTTATCCTGTTTCCCGAAAAAATCTTGAATCGTTGCTGATACAAAGGTATCGCGCGAATCCGGATGAGGCGAAAATAATAGCGATCCTGGCAAACGGGAGTGTCTCCAAAGCCGTTTCCATGATCAATTCGATAAACAGGGTCAATTGGATAAGCCGCAGAATCTGGCTGATAAATGAAGTTGAATCTTTACCGGCAATGTCCATGGGGTCTTGCATGGCATTTGCGGAAAAATTGTCAAAACGCAAAGAAATCCTTGCTGAATCTCTTGAAGTGATTAAATTTTGGTTCAGAGACCTTGTCGTCTGTAAGTATCATCCTGAAAAAATTATCAACAGGGACTTAAAGGACAGAGTTCAACGTGGCTCCAAAAACATGAGGGTGGCTTCACTGATTTCAAAAATTGACGATATTGAATCCGCTCAAAAAAATATTCAGGCAAACACTAATTTGCGTCTGACGTTAGAAGTACTCATAATGCGACTTGCAAAAGTTTAAGACTCATTATACATGATACAGAAACTGATTTATTAAAAAACGTTGATATATGAAAAAAATAGTTGGAATAAGATTTAAGTCTGCTGGCAAGATTTACGACTTTGACAGCGGCGCATTTGTACTCAATTTGGGAGACCATGTGATTGTGGAAACCGAACAAGGACTTGCGTTCGGAACGGTTGCAGTTCTTCCGGTGCCCTATGACGAGTC
Source organism: Deltaproteobacteria bacterium (assembly GCA_019310125.1). Taxonomy (GTDB): domain Bacteria; phylum Desulfobacterota; class Desulfobacteria; order Desulfobacterales; family UBA11574; genus S5133MH16. The sequence goes on from JAFDEW010000239.1 coordinate 925, forward strand.
CACGGCCGGGAAATCGGGCAAACCTTTAAAAAAGGTATTTCGTCTGGCAAATCAAGAAGATTTTCATCAAAGAGAGAAGAATATTGATACTGAAAAACAGGCCCATTCCAATTGTCTAAACTGCATCAATGAACTTGGGCTTAAAATGAACCTTTTTTCCGTTGAAAGCTCCTTTGACGCAAGCAAACTGACATTTTTTTTCACATCTGAAGGTCGAGTTGACTTTCGGCAACTTGTCAAGCTGCTTGTTAAAAAATTCGGTGTCAGAATAGAGATGAGACAGGTGGGAATACGCAACCAGGCCAAAATGTGTGGCGGTATCGGAAGGTGCGGACGCGAAATATGCTGTTCGACATTTATTGAGAAATTTGGTCCGGTCTCTATACGCATGGCAAAAGAACAAGGGTTGTCATTAAACCCCACAAAAATTTCCGGCCAGTGCGGCCGACTCATGTGTTGCCTTACCTTTGAATATGAAATGTACAAAAAAATTAAATCGCGATTCCCAAAAATCGGGGAAACCATAGAAACCAAAAACGGTGACGGCAAGGTCGTTCGCCATAATACCATATTCAATCGCGTAGTCATTCGATTAGATGATGGTAAGGAAATAGAAGTTGGATTAGATAAAATCTTGACGAGTTCATCAAAATCTTAAGGGGGGAAAAATAGGAGAAAAAATGTCCAAACCCTTTTATATAACAACACCGATCTACTATGTTAACGCCAGGCCTCATCTTGGCCATGCGTATACAACCATTGTTGCAGATATCGCCCGCAGGTTTAACTCCATGCGCCAGGTGGAAACGTTCTTTCTTACCGGAACGGATGAACACGGTGACAAGATTGTACGTGCTGCGAAAAAGGAGAATCTTAGCCCCAGAAAGTATGTGGATAAGATAAGCGGGCTTTTTAGGACGCTGTGGCCCGAACTTAATATCAAGTACGATTGTTTTATCCGTACGACCGATGCATTCCATGTTGCGATTGTTGAACAGATAATGCAAAAGATTTATGATGCAGGGGACATCTATTTCAGTGAATATGAAGGCCTTTACTGTTTTGGGTGCGAGCGTTTTTATACGGAACGCGAACTGGTTAACGGCAAATGTCCTGATCATGGAACAGCACCTGAACCCATCCAAGAATCCAACTATTTTTTCAAGATGAGCCGTTATCAGGACTGGCTGATTGATCATATTAAGAACACTCCCGATTTTATAACTCCGGAACGTTATAAAAATGAAGTTCTGTCCTTTCTCAAGGAACCCCTTGAAGATTTATGCATATCCCGCCCCAAAAAAAGACTCCAATGGGGAATCACGCTGCCCTTTGATAATAACTATGTTACCTATGTATGGTTCGATGCACTTTTAAATTATATTTCAGCCTTGGGATATCCCGATGGGGATTTATTTAAAACATTCTGGCCGGTTGCACAGCACGTTGTGGCAAAAGATATCTTAAAGCCCCATGGCATTTACTGGCCGTGCATATTAAAGGCGGCGGGTATTCCCATATATAAACAGCTGCATGTTCACGGATACTGGAATGTCGATCAAACCAAAATGTCAAAAAGCATCGGGAACGTCGTAGACCCCCTTCAACTGAAAAATATCTACGGACTCGATACCTTCAGATTTTTTCTGATGCGAGATATGGTTTTCGGGCTTGACTCCAACTTCAGCGAAACGGCATTTGTACAGCGTATTAATTCCGATCTTGCAAATGATCTTGGGAACCTGTTTAGCAGGGTTCTAACCATGGTGCATAAATATTTTTCAGGGGTCGTTCCTCAGGTCGATACCCGGACGGAAGAAGAACTTAGGCTCGGACTGAAATCTGATGCATTCCGAACCATTGAAAAATATGAAGAACATATGGAAATGTTTGCCTTTCACAAGGCGCTTATGGCCATCTGGGAATTAATCAGCCAGATGAACAAGTATATTGATCTTACCACCCCCTGGGTACTTGCAAAGAAGAAATCGAGCAGAAAACAACTTGAAGTTGTAATTTATAACCTTCTTGAAGCCCTAAGAATCATATCCGGACTTATCTATCCCATAATGCCGGAAACAGCCGAGACCATGCAAAAGCATCTGGGGTTGGACCCGCAAAAGCCATTCTATTATCTTGAGTTCCTTAAAACATGGAAGACCCTGATTCCCGGCACCAACTTGCCGAAATCAATTACACTCTTTCCGAGGATAGATCTCAAAAAAAATGATACTTCACCACCAGGAGGGGGGGATCGAAGTTCTAGGCCGGCTGCAATCAAGCCCGAAATAACGCTCGATACACTCAGCAAGGTCGATTTCAGGGTGGCTACCGTGATCCATGCAGAGGAAATACCCCGTGCGAAAAAGCTGCTTAAACTTGAAGTTGACCTGGGAGAAAGGAAAACGATCATTGCCGGCATTTCCGAAGACTATACTCCCGAAGATCTGGTAGGCAAACAGGTCATCGTGGTTGCAAATCTTAAACCTGCCAAATTGATGGGGATACTTTCCCAGGGCATGTTACTGGCCGCTGTTGATGAAAACGGTTGTACGGTGGCAACCCTGGATAAAAAGGTAAAACCGGGAACATCTTTAAGCTAAAGATGACGGTTTCGTAAAAAGTCCAACTTCTGCGTTGTGCTGCATTTCGCAATCATTCAACGTACGACAAGTACGTCTCATGATTACAAAATTTGCACGCCTTGAATTTGAACTTTTTACGAAACCGTCTAAATCGGACTTTTTACGAGTTCATCAAAGATGAACTTAGAGGTTTCGGTCCAATTGGAATGATGGAATAATGATTCCCCAAAAACTTAACATCGAGCAAGCAGCCCTTGAAAGACCGGGATGGAGAGCGTACCAGGACGATCTGAAATGGGCCGCCGATAAAAAGAGACTCATCAATAAAGCCATTAAATTATCCACCCTGGTTATTGTGGTTCTTGTTTCGGCTTACGGAATGTTCGGCGGTCTTGGCGGAAAATCATTTTCTCATTTGCTTGGGGACCATTTTTCTTCATCCCATGATAACACCATCCACGCTCGCCTCAATTATGGTAAGTTAATCGACAAAAGCAACGCGCGGGATCTTCTTAAAAGCATATCATTTGTAAACCTTAAAAATAAGAGTTTCGACTTTTTTTCAGATGGTGGCAAATTTCGAGTTGACACCAGTCTTGACATAGAACTGCAGGAATTTCTAATAAAAAAGCTGGATCTAGATAATTCCAGATACATCGGGATCGTGTGTATGGATCCTGCAACCGGCAAGGTCTTATCTATGGTGGGTTTTGATAAGACAGATCCGTCTAACAATCCGTGCGTGGACAGCAGATTCCCTGCGGCAAGTATCTTTAAGATCGTTACCGCATCCGCAGTTGTTGAAAAATGTGGTTTTCAGCCGGGCTCTAAGCTTTCATATAACGGTAGAAAACATACCTTATATAAATCCCAGCTTAAAGACCGGAGAAACCGGTATACCAACAGTATAACATTTCGGGACTCATTTGCGCAGTCGGTTAATCCTGTGTTTGGGAAAATCGGCGCCCATTACCTTGGAAAAAATACGCTCGAAAAGTATGCTGAAGCATTTGACTTCAACAAAAATATCGATTTTGAGATTGAGATTGCTCCGAGTTTCGTCGATTTATCCGATGAACCTTACCAGTGGGCCGAGGTCGCC
>JAFDEW010000030.1 GCA_019310125.1 Deltaproteobacteria bacterium
AAACAAATAACAATGACCGAAATTCAAAATCCCAAACAAAAAAACAATCGCTCACGCGGCGCAAGCACCTGCGCTGCGCGTTGAACCGGTTTTGAATTTGTGATTTGTAATTTGAGATTTATTTGTAATTTGGTGCTTGGAATTTGTGATTTTAGACACAAAACGCCAAGGCAGAGCCATCTATCTCTGACCCCCGCAATGCGGGGGACAGGCTTGGCCCATCGAAGATCCCGCATCGCGGGGAAGGAACAGGTTTTTCAGGACAAAATAAATTCATGCGGTAAGGTGAAGCAGTCAGGCCGACGCTCCCCAGTTAGTGTACTATCGGTTCAACAATGGATTTTATCTGCTCCTGTTTCCGCGTATGCTTAACAAAGGCACCGGGCAGTGACGAAACATTTTTTCTGCCGTTGAGCCGAAGAGGATGTCATCAAGATTGCTTCGGCCCTTGGGACCCATGACCACAAGGTCGACATCCTCGTCCTTAACGGCCTGGATTAGCTCGCGAAACGGTATTCCAACCTTAAAGACCTTTTTGATTGAAAGTTGGCCGGGGGATATTTCTTCAATCAATTTTTCAATCTGCTGTAATCGTCTTTCCGTTTTATCCTTTATGAATTCATCTTCGGAAATAGCACCGCTATACATTGCTGCCATTCGGATTGAATTTACATCTCTTTCATTAATTACATTGGTTATAATGATATGGACCTTCAAATCCTCGGCCAGCTCCACAGCATATTTTAAGGCCTCTATAGAATATTCAGAAAGATCACAAGCAACCATTATTTTATTGATTTTTTTCATATTCTCACTCCTTATCGGTGTTAAATCATTCGTAGGCGTTCACGGGTTCAAAGGTTCAGGGGTTCAAGGTTTTATTCTTGTCCCCGGACTGCATTTGGGATGCGTATTTACGAGAAAAGCGTCAGTTTCGTCAGTCCTAATCCAACATTTGAAGCTAAATTGGCAATTACTCGGGAAAATGAACATTTGTAATGAGGACTTCGGATCTTCAATGCCTTCTTTGTCCTTAACCCTGAACGCTGAACCCTGAACCTGTGAACGGTTATAATTATTCAACCATTCAGACGGTTACCCAAAATAGCACGAAAGATATACAAAACTGGATTTGTGAAATGACGGAAAGCACCCCTTTGACAAGTAAGAATATTTATTTAAGACCGATTAGGTTACCACCCAAACCGCCATTTCCCTCGCCATATGAATGACCTTGTTGCTCACACGGCCCATAATAAATTCTTCCACATTGGTAAGACCTCTTCGACCCACAACAATAGTCCCGTATCCCCCTTTCAGGGCTTCTGTAATAATAACCGCGGCCCGACTATGTGCCCCGGTAACCGTCTTAAGGTCGATTTGATTACGATTAAAGCCGGCCTCCTCCAAATGACTGGAAGCCGTTTCAAAGACGGACTCCATGGATTTTTCAGCCTTGTGCAATTCCTCTGTATCAAACTCTCTAATCGCATGAAAGAGGGTAACCTCCCAATGCGAAGTATCCACCATGGCGCCAATATAATCTAAGGCTCTCATTGCTCCTTCCGAAGCATCTATGGCCACAAGTATTTTGCCGATTTGTGATGTGCCGCCCACCACGCAGAGGGGAATATGGATCAGACGTCCAATAAGCTTGTTGGCAATGCTTCCCCATAAAAAATCTTTCAGCATGCTCATTCCCCAGCGCCCAACAACCACTCCGTCGTAGTCTTTTTGTGACTCATGGATGATGTCTCTTGCTATGCCCACCTTCCTTTCCTGGATTTTAATACCAACGGCATCCTCGGGAATGTTTTGATCCAGAAATAAGCAACGGGCTTTTTCCATAAATTTTTTTATCTCCTTCTTTTGCTGGGATTCCCAGGCGCCTGTGTCGCCTGGTTTTTGCCTGAGTGTCGGCTCTTTCTCCATATCCCAGAAACTTTCAGGAACTCTTGTCATTACATGGAAAAGAACGACATCCATACGGTTCGGCGGCAACAACCGGCTCACATAGCGCACCGCCTCAAAAGCCTGTTCCGAACCGTCAACCGCCAATAAAATTCTTTTTCTGTCTTTTACCACGATACACTCCTTTCTCTAATCCCTTGACAGCTTTTGCGCTTTCATTAATCACTCCGAAAGTTGGTAATTCGGAGGAACTTTCTTAAATTATTTAAAATTCCAATTGTTTGGACACAGACCATGTAACATCTCAATAAATTGTGGGGCCAACCGGTGATAAAATGCAAAAGGTCTGGCTGTTTGAGAAGTTACCGGGCCATCCGGAACATATTTTTTACAATCATTATACGTTACATCCCATACCAACGCAAAAGACATGCCAATACAGGGTTTGCGAAATGACTAAAGATAACCCATTGATAAATCATATTATTTTTAAAGACTGGGGGGATTCTTACTTCGGATGGAAATGGAAAGAGTGTCAGAAATTTTTACAAAATGTAAAACCACAAATTACTTTGGATCTTCTGTGACAGAGGTTTCGAATTTAATTCCATACTTTTCTATCCTGGAATGAAGGGTGGGTCTGGAAAGTCCGAGAAGTTTGGCCGCCTTTGAGCGGTTTCCACCGGTAAGTTTCAATGTTTCGCTAATAACGATACTGGTAAAGTGGCCCATGCAGGCATCAAAGATGTTTTCATCTGATTGAGAGGTAAGCATCCGATACACCCATTGACGAATGGCCTGATCCCCTTTTGCCAAGTCTGTTCCCCTGCCTGCATTTGCACCGCTGAGGGCCTGCGAAATGTCTTCCTGAGAAATAGGGGCCCCGCGATTAAATATCAATGCCTTTTGAAGTGTGTTTCCCAGCTCCCGGACATTACCCTGCCAGGGAGAAGCGGTAAGTATGTCCTTTGCCTCTTTGGTAATTCCCGGGTTTTCTATCTTGGCTTCACGGGAAAAGCGCGATAGAAAATAATCGGCCAGTACCCGAATATCCTTGGCCCGTTCCCTCAGGGAAGGAAGAAAGATAGTGACCACCTTGAGCCGGTAGTAGAGGTCTTCCCGAAAACGGCCCTGGTCCAGGGCGGATTCAAGGTCACGATTGGTGGCGGCGACAATTCTTACATCCACGGGAATGGTTGCCCGGCCTCCAAGCCGCTCGATGCTTTTTTCCTGGAGCAACCGCAGGATTTTGGCCTGGATGCTTAACGGCATGTCCCCTATTTCGTCCAAAAATATGGTTCCTCCGTGGGCCTGTTCGATTTTTCCCACCCGGCGATGAGCAGCTCCGGTAAATGCGCCTTTTTCATAACCGAACAGTTCGCTCTCTAAAAGGGTTTCGGGAATCGCAACACAGTTGATCACCAGAAAAGGTTTGTTTGCCCTCTGGCTGTGCTGGTAAACGGCCCGTGCGACCAGCTCTTTTCCCGTACCGGATTCGCCTCTGATCAGGACCGTCGCATCGGTCGAGGCAACCCTGCCGATGGCCTTGTAAATCTCCTGCATGGGCTTGCTCCGCCCAATAATGGCATCGCGGAAACTTTCGTCGGGGACGGGATCCATATCTACCGGCGAACGCATGAAACGACCGGCTTCCAAGGCCTGTTTAATCACTGTCAACATGTCAGGGATATCAAAGGGCTTGAGAATATAGTCGAATGCTCCCATTTTGGTGGCTTTGATAGCGGTTTCAGTAGTGGTGTAGGCGGTCATGATAATCACGGGAAGCCTGGGCTCTATTTCGTGAATGACCTGAAAAGTTTCAAAGCCGTTCATACCCGGCAAACGCATGTCCAAAATAACAAGGTCCGGAATTTCCTTTTCTATTATTTTAAGACCTGCTTCCCCGGAAGCAGCGCATTCAGAGTGATAGCCCTCTTCTTTCAAAAGCTTGTGGAAACTTTTGCGCAACTGGTCATCGTCGTCAATGATTAAAATGCTGCTCACGATCTCATCCCTTTATTGGAAGCGTAATAATAAATGTGGATCCTTGGCCTTCCTTTGATTGGATATCCAGCCGGCCCTGGTGCTCTTCAACAATCCGGGCTGCAATGCTCAATCCCAGACCCGTCCCTTCTTCTTTGGTGCTGAAAAAGGGTTGAAAAATGTTGTCGTGAATCGATTCGGGTATACCCGGGCCGTTGTCCTTTAGTCGAATTACCGCAACCCTGCCCGAGGGAGGTACGAGATCTTCTTTCTCTTCGATGACAATGGATCCTCCCTGTTCCATGGCCTCGCATGCATTAATTATCAGGTTAACCAGAACTTCCTTTAATTGCTCGGGGTCCGCCTGGATCTCCGGAAGTTGATGTTTCCGAATCACATTGACCTTCACGTCATATGATTTCAGCCTGTGTTTTAGTAACTGGAGGCCCATGTCAACCACTATAGACGGACTGATCTGCTGCATTTTGAGCCTGGGTGGTCGTGAAAACTCCAGAAAACTCTGCACAATGGCATCGGTATGCCGAATTTCCTCGGAGATCACATCAAAGTCTTCTTTCTGGTAATCGCTCAGCTCCAGGGACCGGCTAAGCGAAAACAGGCGCATTTTTACGGATGTGAGAGGGTTTCGAATGCTGTGGGCCATTCCAGCCGCAAGTTTACCCACCATGGCCATCTTTTCTGCTTGCAGAAGGTGTTCACGGCTGCGCTCGAGCTCAATGTGGGTCTGGCCGGCTGCTTCGATCAAGTCGTGCACGCTGCGACTGATTGCTTTGACTTCGTCCCCCGACTTTTTCAAAGTACCTTCCTTATTCGCTTCCTGAGCCAAACGGTGCAAGGGATCTAAAATATGTTTTGCCAGAATAAAGGCCAACAGCACACTCAGAGAAAAAACAACCAGTATGGCGACTCCTGCAATAAACCTGAGTTTTCGGGCCTGGAGCAAGCTTTTGTTTCTGGCCGACATGATTTTTTGGGTATGAAAATCTTTGTATCTTTCACAAAATTTCAGGATGTTAAAAAAACGATCGCGCACTTTCTGGTGTAGTTCGGTGCCTTGTTCCCGCTCCCCGATCTTATAGTAGGCGATAACGCGGTCTTTGTCGTCGATGTAAAGCTGGTATTCCCGGTCGATTTGATCCAGGGCTTGTTTTTGTTGCTCATCTTCAACCAGCGATTTGGCGGTATGGAGCTGCTCATTGAATATCTGGCGGTATTTTCCCAGTTGCCTGAGCCAGTCCGGATCGCCGTCCAAAAAATAATAAGATACAAAACCTTTTTGATTGATAAGGGAGCTTTCAAAAGATTCTGCCGATTGGTATGCAACCAGATTCCGGTCGATAATTCCGGTCAACACCCGTTCAAGGCGATACGTATACCATACCGTGATTAAACCGCACAGCAAAGTGATAAACATCAGGGCGGTCAAAATCAGGTAAATCCGGTTGCGAAGGTTAATGCGATGCCACATTAAAAGATCCTATTACAGTTATGCCTTACGTGGTTGTTTAAAAAAACGAACGTCCAACATCGAACAGAATGAACATCGAACATCGAACGTCCAACGTTGAACATCGAATAATGATGTCGCTCCGCTCCGCAATTTAATTTCATTTTGCTTTTAGAAACCTGGTCCTCTGGGCCAGGATTTTTACTTTTTTTAAAATCTGACGTCTAAGCTTGAATGACTATTTTTCTTTCATTCAACATTCGATGTTGGACGTTGGATGTTGGACGTTCATCTTTTAATTTGTTCGATGTTCGACGTTCATTTTTTAATATGTTCGATGTTCATTTTTTTCAGTAAACCTTCCACAGTCCTTCCGGTGCAAAAAATAACTTAGCGCTTATGGGGCACAACGCCCCTAGTCTCTTTAATGTAATGTCACGGGCATTCCCATAATCGGCCAGAGAACATAGACCGCAAAAGCGACCACAGCCATCAGCATGATACTGGCCGGTATGCCGTATAAAAAGAACTCTCCGGTTGTAAACATTTTTGAGTCGTAGGCAATTGCATTGGGCGCCGCCCCCACCAGCAGCAGAAACGGCATGCCCGCCGTGACCAGTGAAGCAAAAAGAATCACTTCCGGGGCCACGCCAAGATAGGGAGCAATCACCAGCGCCACCGGCAGAGAGATGGCAATGGCGGCCACGTTCATAATAAAATTAGTCATCATCATGACAAAAAATGCGATGCTCAGCACAAAAACAAACCAGTTGGCTTTTTGAAACAAGACCAGCCAGTTCACGGCCATCCATCTGGCGGCGCCGGTATCCCAGAGACAGAAACCGATGCTCATGGCACCGGCAAACAGCAGGATGATATTCCACGGAATATTTTCGAGGTCGTCGAGATCGAGAATGCCGGTGATAAAAAACAGGATGGTTGAAATCAGGATGATGGCTGTCTTGTTAATCGGCTGTAACATCGGAACAAAGGAGCGCAGGGACATGGTCAGGATACAGGCAAAGACGATGGCGGAAGCCAAAATCTCTTTGCGGGTAATAGCGCCCAGTTCGGCATTAAGAAGTCTGGCTTTTTCCCTCAAGCCGGGGATGACCTTTTTTTCGGGTTTGAAAAAGATCATAAAAAACCCCCACAGCAAAAATGTCATGAGCCAGCCGATGGGGAACATATAATAGCTGAGTTGAAAAAAGGAAATGCTTTTCCCCACAATATCGTTATAAAAACCGACGGCCACGGCACCGCGAGCTGCTCCCAAAAGTGTCACGATGCTGCCGGCCCCGGCCACATAGGCCATGCCGATAAAGAGTCCTTTGCCAAATTTGGTGGGTTTGTCTCCTTCTCCGTAAAGGCTGTAAACCGCCAGCAATAGGGGATAAATTGTTGCTGCCACGGCAGTATGGGCCATAATGTGCGTCAGGGCCGCGGTAACCACAAAACATCCTAAATATATCATGCTGGTTTTTTCTCCTACGATTATCAGCATCTTATACGCCAGGCGCTTGGTCAGACCTGTCTTGGTAAAAACCAGTCCGATAACGATGGACGCAAAGATGAACATTACCGAAGGATCCATAAAATCGTTAAATGCGACCTTGGCCGGACGAATCAGGTAAAGGGCCTGAAGGACACCGATGGCCAGACTGGTTACACCGATAGGCACCACTTCAAAGACCCACCAGGTTCCGGCCAGTAGAAAAACGGCGATCGCCCCTTTTCCCTCCCTGCTCAAGGGAAAATGTTCTCCCATGGGATCCACGGCATCGGGCCAGGGAGATGAATAAAAAGTTACTGCAAACAGTGCTATTCCTATTGAAAGTAACAGATATCGTTTCCACTCGAATTTGCCTTTATCAAGGACCATAGAAGCGCTTGTCATATACCATTCTCCTTATCTGAAATATTATAACGGTTACTGATTCGAGTCGGTTATTAATTATGCCGGACCTCTTTGATTGTTTATAGTTCGCAGGCTTTCATTGCCCGGACAATCTCCATAAACACATCGCTTTTCCTTAAGATCCCCACGATCTTGTCGCCTTTCATCACAAGCAAAGACTGATGATGTCCCATGACAAGTTGATTGATCGCCCTGTCCAGGGTTACATCTTCGTTAATGTATTCCCCTTCACCGGGGGTATACATAAATTCTTTTACTTTTATCCGGGCGGCTTTTCTGCAAATATCATCCATAGGTTTGTCCCAAAAGCGGAGTTCCTCGAGCATGGTCTCTTGAAACCGCTTGGTTAAACCAAAACGGGATAATGACCCCGGAATACCCATTGCTTCATATTTCGGTTCCAGGGCTCTGAGCACATCCAGCTGACTCACTTTGCCGACAATATTATCATTTTTATCATATATCAGAACCGCCCGGTGCGGATAGCGGGACTGATCAAATTTTTCCTGCGCTTTTTCCAGGGCGATAACGGCCTCGAATAAAGTCGCATCTTCTGAAACCGTTGCATATTCCGCAAGCGGAACCATCAATTCTTTTACAAGTTTCTTTTTCATACCAAACCTCCTGAATCATTTGATCTAGTGCTTTTGTCTTTAGGGATAAATGCATAGGTTGGAAATTTGTCGGCAGGATGTTATAGATATTTTCTTGCTTTTCTATCTGTATCAAAGCCGTTATTTTCTGAACCAATCCCGATATACGGTGCAAACGAATTTTAGAAATGACCTCCAAGTGAACGGTGTATCAGTCACTATCAGGGCTATTACAAGCCATCACCAGCCTCGTCTTTTAAGAAGGCCTTCAATCTCGGCCTGACGAATACGCTCTTCATGTTCCGCCTTGATTTTGTGAGCGCTCATGATTTTTTCCACCAGAATCTCTGTCTCGGTAGGCTTCATAAGATAATCGTAAGCGCCTAATTTCATTCCTTCAATGGCCGTATCAACCGTTGCGTTGCCGGTGAGCATAATAACATGGGCAAGTGGCCTTAAGTCCTTAATTTCCTTTAGGGTCTGAATGCCGTCTTTTCCCGGCATGAGAACATCCAGAATAATAACGTCAAAATCAAATTCCCGAACCAGGCCCAGGGCCTGGTCCCCGTCGAAAGCGGTTTTAACATCAAAATCCCGCACCTCTAAACGCTGGGCCAGAGTCTCAACAAAATCTTTTTCATCATCTACCAACAGTACTTTAATTATCATTTCTTATTCTCCCATATACCGGCTATTCTCGTTCCTCATCCATATTTTTTTGGGCTGTCTCGAATTCGCCGGCTTCTGCAAAACTAACCGCCTCCATAGAGGATTTAAATTTGCTTTTGTAGGCATTTGTTACTGTCCGCAAAAGACTTTCAAGATCCACAGGCTTATGCAAATATTCAAAAACACCTAACCGGCGTGCTTCATTTTCATCCTTTTCAGACCCGTGGCCGGTCAACATGATAACCTGAATCTCAGGGTGGGCCTTTTTGGCTCGCCTAAAAATTTCCATTCCATCCATGCCGGGCATTTTTAGGTCTAAAACAATGACATCCGGAAGATTTTCATCCATGGCCTTAAGGGCCTCTTCCCCGCTTAATGCAACATCTGCTTTAAAACCCCGTATCTCGATTCTTTCGGAAAGTGTCTTTACGAATTCTTCTTCATCATCTACCAGTAAAATTTTTATCCTTTCCATTTTTGTCGCCTTGTTTTTTAAAAACGTTTTCAAAAAGGAACCGAATTGGCGTCATTTTTTTCGGTTTCCCAATATCAGCTTTTCAAACCCTTGTAAAGCGTGATCGGGATACAAATCCAGGAAAAATCAAACGCTAGCGGCTTATCTCATCCGGAAAACTCAGCACAATACCATGCGCGGTTTCATCTAATTTGGCAGATCCTTCCAGACAGGCGGCAATTTCTTGTAAAGCCTGCCAGTTTTTAGATTCGGATATGTTTCGGGTAAACTCGGATAGGCCGGGCAGATCTCCTTTACAGACTACGTGAACCGCGTTTTTTCCCTCAAGTTTAAGGATCCCGATATTAATTTCCCCGCCGGCGGACAAAACAGTGAAACAGCATTCCAGACTCGCAAACAAGGCCATTTGTAATTGAACATGACGGGTAACAAGAGTAACAGGTGGACCTTCATGATCTGGGGTCATGGTTTTCAAAACAACGTGCTTAAGTCTGGCAAAGCGCTGCGCCAGTGTAACCAGTTGTTCGATGGCGTCCTGAAGGTCAATTTTCGATAGGGTTTCATCGGTGCTATGGGCAAATTTGTTGAGCCGGTCTGTTAATCCAACCCCTCGCTCAATCTGGTCTTTTATTCTAACCATAGAATTTTTAATTTTTTCCTGATATTTAATTATAGCTTCCGGTGAAATTGATATGATGTCTTCCATCAATCCGGATGATTCTCTGATAATGGCCAGAACGTTCTTCATTTCATGGGTGATTCCTGCCGTAATTTTTCCGAAAAAGGCAACTTCTTTCTCTGTACATTTATTCATATTTTTATCTCTTTAAAGAAAGACGGCTATGGCTGGCTTTTTATGGCCTCTTGCATTTTTTTTATTAACTCTTCAATATCTAACGGCTTCATCAAGTAATCGAAAGCGCCCAGTTGCATGCCTTTAATGCCCTCCTTTGTGGATCCTCGGCCGGTCAGGAGAATAACAGGAATTTGGGAATGTCGAGCCTTGATCCGTTTAAGGACTTCAAGCCCTCCGAGACCCGGCATCATTACATCCAGGATGACAATCTGGGGGGTATCGGCTTCAATCATATGCAACGCATCTTCACCGTTTAAGGCCGCCCGGGCCTGGAGCCCTCTTAATTCAAGTCTTTCGGCAAGAGTTGTGACAAATTCTTCCTCATCATCAACAAGTAAGATTTTTAAGTTTTCCATTTCATTCTCCTGGACCAATCTTTGCCTTTTTGGGCAAATAAACTGTGAATATACTGCCTTCCCCCTGCTTGCTCTTGACCTTTATGTCTCCGCCCATTTTTTTCACAATACCGTAAGTAATCGCAAGGCCCAACCCCGTGCCGTTTTCCTGTTTTGTGCTAAAAAAGGGATCAAAAATACTTTTGAGTGTTTCTTCAGACATGCCGACTCCATTGTCCCGGATAGACACTCCCACGGTATCCGAGTCTTCTTCCCATGAGGCGATCACTATCTCGCCCTCATCTTCCAACGCCGCAAGGGCATTGTTAATAATATTCAAAAAAACCTGCTGCATCTGTCCCCGATCCGAAGAAATACGGGGAAGATTATCCGCCAGGTGCAGTATCAACTCAATATTTCGATATAAGGCTTCCTTTTCCAGAAAGCCGAGCGTCTCTTGAACAAGTTCGTTTAAATCCAATTCTACAAGCTGAACTTCCATCCGGCGTGCAAAGCCCAGCAAGCGATGGGTAATCGCACTGCAGCGTTCAACCGATTTAAGTATCGAATCTGTCAACCCCAGAAATTTTTCCTTATTCTGAAAGTTACTGTCATATGCAACAAGATCTTTCATTAAGCCTGCTTTTTCGTTGATAATCGCCATAGGATTATTGATTTCATGGGCCACCCCGGCGGCCAGTCTTCCGATTGATGAAAGCTTATGCGTATGTTGAAATTCACGGTAGGTTAATTCACGTTTTTCATCGGCCTCTTTTACCCGTTTTACAAGCGTGTCCGTAAGCTTGAAAACCACCAGAATTATTACCGCGACACTGGCAATAAAAATAAAAAACATTCGACTTCTGAGCGTATGCCAGGTGTGCAACACATCAGATTTAGGTTTAACCAGAACCAGAGAATATTCTGCACTTGAAAAGGGCGCACAAGCGATCAGAATTTCGCGGCCCTGAGGGTCTATTGCCTCGGTGACGATAGGCTCATAATTTCCCCGGGGAAATGACAACGGGCATTGATCCATTATTTCCCCGTAAAACCTGGAAGAGGTCTGTATGATTCCGGTACGGCTAATTAAAAATGCATCGCTTTCGGGATTAAGCCCCATGGAGGCGATAATATCGTCAAACTTGCTGGTATCAATGGTGGCACGAAGGATCAAAGACGAACCGTCTTCTGTTCGTCTCAGCACGGCAACAGCCACATGGGGAAATTTTCTGTACCCCATGAATACATTGCTGATGTAAGTTCCCTTGACCACCACTTCCTGAAACCATTTTTGTTCTGAATAATCTTTCCCCAGAAAGTCATAAGGCCCGGCATAGCTCAACTGGATGCCTTTCTTATTAATTAAGCCCAAATCCACCAAACAGCAATATTCATTCATAAGTACATTAAAAATGCGATTCATGGTCTTTTGGTCGGAAAGTTTTTCAAAAGAATAGGAAGAGGAGATGAATCTAATTACGGAAAGTCGTTCTTCGAAAAAAAGCTCAAAAGTGTGCTTGGTCTTGTTTGTGAGTGTTTGCAATGGCATGACGATTTCTTGTTTAATACTGGAGTGATATTCATGCTGGTAGATAACCGCCATTATAATAAGGGGAATTATGGTTATCAGGATCATCAATATAAAAATATTTCTTCTGAGTATACGATAGCGATTTGTAGCCTCATGATCAGACTCATGTAAGAGACCTTTGGTTAAACCTGCCCATAAGTTTTTGAAGTTCATTATTTTTTGATTCCTCTTATCGAAAAGTATGTCTCCGGATCGAAGCGTATTTTTCAAATGCGGCTTCAGAATCGTTTCCGAGGACATATCACTGAATCCGTTTGGGTACTTTTCCAAGCATTATTTACTATATTATTGTTTCGTTTTTGTACAGGCATTTTATGAGTCTATACCATATTATATGTCTATTATAGAGGGAAAAACTTGCAAACTGACATTAACCTATAAATGTTACTTCTGAACCTCTGAACCCTCAACCTCTGAACCCAGAACCCTGAACCTCTGAACCCATAAACGGTTACATTTAACTTGACCCCACATAGAAAAAAAGTATAGTTATGGATTGAGTCGATGCCGGTGCAATTTACAGTATATTTGTTCAGACATGTGGAATCACACTCAAAAGAAACCATTCTTAATATGAGGTGCTGTTGATGCTGGTCAAAATTTTTCCCTTTATTAGCTGGTTTAAGAACTACAGCCTTGATTCTTTTAGGGTCGACGCTATTTCGGGGTTAACGGTAGCCCTTGTGCTCATTCCTCAGTCCATGGCTTACGCCCAACTGGCGGGGCTGCCTGCCTATTACGGCCTGTATGCCTCTTTTTTGCCGCCAATGATAGCTGCCCTGTTCGGTTCAAGCCGCCAATTGGCCACCGGGCCGGTAGCCGTGGTTTCACTAATGACTGCTGCATCCCTTGAACCGCTGGCTACAGCCGGGTCTGAGGGGTATATCGTCTATGCAATCTTGCTGGCCCTTATGGTAGGCGTCTTTCAGTTTACCCTGGGAGTCTTGAGGCTCGGTCTGGTGGTTAATTTCCTGTCTCACCCGGTAGTGAACGGTTTTACCAACGCCGCAGCGATTATTATCGCTTCTTCCCAGCTCTCAAAAATGTTCGGCGTATATGTGGACAAGGCCCATCATCACTATGAAACGATCATTCGGGTAATCCAGTCAGCAGTTCATTATACCCACTGGCCCACCTTGCTTATGGGAACCCTTGCTTTCGCAATTATGTACGGATTAAGACGAATATCTCCAAAAATTCCCAATGTACTTGTGGCCGTAGCAGTGACGACCATTATCTCTTATACCACTGGATTCAATCATAACGCCACGGTAACTCTCTCCGCTATTGAGTCCGCCGGCGTCAAAGACACAATCGTAAACTTCAACAAGGCCGTAATGGGTATTCCCGACCTGGCAGAAAAACGCTCAGAGGCTGGAAAAGTCATGGACAAAGCTAAAAAATCAGGTGATACTATCTCCATACTTAGGGTGCAGCATGACCTGGATGTCATTACCATACAAATTGAAAGACTCAAGCATTACGCCCATATTCACAGAACAGAACTCAGAAACCTTCTCTTCAAAGGTATTGAACAATCGGATGGTTCTCTAAAGTTTTATACCGGCAACGAGGCGCCCGCCGGGCTCAAAGATGATGGCCGTATCTGGCGCATCAAAGTTGGCAATAGGCAGCTCATTACGGACAAACTGCTCCTATCGGGTGGTGGCGCGGTGGTGGGTGTTATCCCTGAGGGCCTTCCATCTCTGAGCATACCTAAGATTAATTTCAAGATACTCCTCCATCTTTTTCCGTTTGCCGCTATTATCTCACTCTTGGGCTTTATGGAGGCCATTTCCATCGCCAAGGCCATGGCCGCCAAGACCGGTCAGAGGCTGGACCCCAACCAGGAACTCATCGGACAGGGACTGGCCAATATCCTGGGTGCTGTCGGCAAAAGTTACCC
Source organism: Deltaproteobacteria bacterium (assembly GCA_019310125.1). Classification (GTDB taxonomy): domain Bacteria; phylum Desulfobacterota; class Desulfobacteria; order Desulfobacterales; family UBA11574; genus S5133MH16. Next base: position 13,709 of record JAFDEW010000030.1, read on the forward strand.
GGTTTCCGGATCTTTTTCCAGATCAGCCGTTAACTTACAGTCAGGAGCTTTATCAGGTCTTTCCAGTGTGATCACGAGCCTGATGGTGGTTGTTGTGCTCCTGTTTTTTACGCCGCTCCTTTACCACCTCCCCCAATCGGTTCTGGCCGCTGTTATTATGATGGCGGTCATCGGCCTGGTGAATGTCACCGGGTTTATCCATGCCTGGAGGGCTCAGTGGTATGATGGGGTTATTGCCATTATCACTTTTGTGTTGACCCTTGCCTTCGCGCCACACCTGGAAAAAGGGATTGAAATCGGTGTGGTCTTATCTCTTATTGTGTTTCTCTATAAGAGCATGAGGCCCAAAATAGCGACACTGTCCAGATGTGACGATAAGTCGTTGCGAGATTGTATTGCTCTGGGGCTTAAACAATGCGAGTACATGGCTATGGTACGTTTTGACGGCCCGCTTTTTTTCGCCAATGCCAGCTATCTGGAAGACCAGGTTACGGAGATTATGCTTGGCAAGAAAAATTTGAAACATATCATTATCGTTTCAAACGGAATAAACGATATGGATGCATCGGGCGAAGAGGCCTTAGCCCTGTTAGTGGATAGAGTCAGAAGTGCGGGTGTTGACATTTCCATGAGCGGCGTAAACGAGCCGGTTATGAAGCTTCTAAAGCGTACCCACTTCTTAGAGCATATAGGAGAGGATCACATTTATCCCACTATGGAAAGCGCCATCGATGTGGAATAGCGTCCTAACCCGGATAAACCGGAAAAGTTTGAAATGATCTAAAGTTAAGGAGTCGCTACGTTCCAGCTTTTTATTTTAGATAAATTTGATAGAATACCATAACTTTAGGCACTTTAGATCACTTTAGTCACTTCACACTTAATAATTTTAGACACTAAGGCGATTCATTGGTGCAATCTGATTTTGATAATGAAAAAGGAGGCTTGAAATGCCTATAATTACTTTATTCAGCGGAGATTTTTGCAAAAAAGACTTAGTGTTACCGGAACTGCTCCTCCGTACCGGCTATAAACTTGTCAACGATAAAGACATCGTTGCAGAGGCCGTCAGGATCTCAGGCATGGCCGAGGAAAAGATTAAGCGCGCCTTTTCAGCCAAGACTTCTATGTTTAATAAGTTCACCCACGAAAAGGAGCGTGCTCTCTCCTATCTGAAGCTTGCTCTTGCCCAAAAGCTTTCTCAAGACCGTCTGCTTATCGATGGGTTTTCGGCTCTTCTTGTTCCAAAAGACATAACCCATGTTCTCAGGGTTTGTCTCATTGCCGATATGAAATTCAGAGCTTCCGTAGCCGGAGAAAAACAGAGACTGTCTCAAAAAGAAGCGATTAAGTTCATTCACAAACAGGACGAGGAAAGGGCTTATTGGGTAGATAGCTTGTTTGGTCTGAAAGACCCCTGGGACACTAAGCTTTACGACATGGTCATTTCAATGGACAAGACAAGTACAAAAGAGTCCGCAGCCTTAGTTGCGGAAAATCTGGCCAAAGATGTCATCAAAACCACGGAAGCTTCAAAAAAAGCGATTGGGGATTTCCTCCTTGCGGCAAATGTCGAGGTAACTCTGGCCCAAAAAGGACACAATGTAGATGTAAGCTCCAAGGATGGATCTGTTATTATCACAATCAACAAGCAGGTTCTCATGCTCAGTAAGCTTGAAGAAGAACTCAGGTCCATCGCGACACAGGTAGCCGGGGTTCAGTCTGTAGAGACCAAAGTCAACAAAGATTATTATAAGGCGGATATCTACAGAAAGTATGATTTCGAGATGCCTTCAAAAGTCTTACTTGTGGATGACGAGCGTGAATTTGTAACGGCATTGTCTGAAAGGTTCATTATGCGGGATATGGGTTCTGCCGTGGCCTATGACGGCGAATCCGCCCTCCAAATGATAAACACCGACGAACCGGAAGTGATGGTCCTGGACCTTCGGATGCCCGGTATTGACGGCATAGAGGTCCTTAGGAGGGTAAAAAAATCTCGTCCGGATATTGAAGTAATCATTCTCACCGGTCATGGAGACGAAAAAGACAGAAAGATATGTATGGAGCTTGGCGCCTTTGCCTATCTTCAAAAACCGGTGGATATTGACCTTCTTACCGATACGCTTAAAAGAGCTAACGAAAAGGTACAAAAGAAAAAAGGAGCCGTTTGCTGAGGTGGGGTTAACAATCTGGAGGTACACGCCGGGTTGCCTTTGTCCCCAGATGCCGTGTAAGCCATAAGCTAACCCGGACAAGCCGGAAAATTTACAATTAACGTACCAAAACAACTATGGATTATTGCTTGTTAGTAGAGAGGATGATATCATGTCTATTATAATCATCGCTTCGGATTCTTATAAGACCGGCAGAGAGATCTCAGAAAAGGTCGCAGAGGCTGCAGGCTATGCCTGTATGGACAGGGAACTTTTGAAATCGGTTTCCGAAAAATACAACGTCCCGGAGGCCAAACTGATCAGGGCTTTGGAAAAACCCCCATCTTTCATGGGTTTAACCTCGAAACTTAGAAACCTGTATCTGGCTTACATCCAGGAGGTCACTTTAAGTCGGCTCTTAGAAGACAACGTGGTGTGTCATGGTCTGGCAGCACACCTTTATATTCTCGGCGTCTCCCATGCTCTTAAAGTACGCATTCTGTCGGATCCCGAAAGATTAATCAGTGAGATGACAGCTCAGGAAAATGTTGCCCGGAAAAAAGCGATAAACCTGATTAAAAAACGGAAGGCACTCAGAAAGCGGTGGTCCATTGCCTGCTTTAACATGGATGAGAACGAACCTTCCGGTTACGATCTTGTGATCAGCCTGAGCCAAATCGAACCGGACGAGGCAGTCAAGACCGTCGTCGATACGGTGGGCTACAGAAAGTTTAAGCCCATGACCTATTCTATAAAATGTCTCAAGGACAAGGAATTGGCGGGCAGGGTCCGTGCGGTTCTCATGAAAAATTTCTCGGACGTCAAGGTACAGGCAAATGGCTCCACAGTAATAGTGGAAACCAGAGCCTTGAAACGTGACAAACAAAAGAAAACAGAGGCCATCAAGAAACTGGCAGGAGAGATTAAAGATGTTGGCCTCGTTGAGGTGCATGTGTTTAAGGACATCTTCAGACAGGCGGTTGAGAGCGATCGCTAATTTCAGAACTCCTGACCTATGTATGTATTTTCAAAGTGTTATGAAAGCTCGGTCGTAATTTCAGGTGCAACAATTTGAACATCGAACATCGAACGCTCAACATCGAATAAGGATATCGCTCGCGCAGCGCAGGCGCTTGCGCCGCGTGTCGCTCTATTAGATTATAAAATTGAAACACCGAAGGTGTACAGTCCTTCGATGTTCGACGTTGGATGTTCGATGTTGGACGTTCATTTTTTATTTTAGCTCATAGTTCAGTGTT
>JAFDEW010000526.1 GCA_019310125.1 Deltaproteobacteria bacterium
AGATCGATTCCTATCACATAAACCGGATTGTGCATGGTTTGATTTCCAATATGTTTTATTTTTTTATGGATATTATACCAGATCTATCCCGGTATAATAAAAAGGTCTCTCAAATTTTTTCAAGAAATTACACAAAAAAACCTTGGGTTTCGGTACAAATGGTCACCTCACAACGAGAAGCAAAATTGTAAATAACACAATAAGTTTATTACTTATAAAAAATAAAAAAACTTCTAGAAAATTTTCATGAAATATTCGGGTTAGAGGATTTCCACCTCCGCCGGAGCGATGATGCGTGCATCTTGACCACCGGATAGAGCGGGCAGTTCCAGTTTTCGGGTGCGCCAGCCTTTATGGCGCAAAACACCTGTGAACGGCGGCTCACCCGTTACATTGCCGGTCAGTTTTATAGCGTCGGGATCAAACCCCCCCCGGATCAACCTGAATCTCTTCTCCTTCGCTGCGGTCTATGACCGCCTCAAGGGCCAGGCTTTTGTTCACCGCTTTTTTACAGTTCTCGTGGATAACGCGAACCGCACCGCCGATCTGAGCATCTTCATAAAGATTGAGATCTTCCGAGAAAAAATCTACCAGACGTCCTTCCCGCTGAAGCACGGACAGCAGGTGTAAAAACAAGCGTTGTTGAGTATACTGTTCCGCTTCGCGATCCGCAGCGGATGCCGCCGATGCCCGAACCTGTTTTTTCGTCACGGGCTTGCCGGATTTTTTGAAAGAATTCACAACGATTCGCCGCAAACTGCCCCACAACAGGATGCCGAAAAACAGGAAAACGCTGACCCATACACACGCCGCATAGATAAACACCTTGTGATGAATCAAAGAGATGGGGTCAAGGAGCGCCGTTGAAAGGGTTTGGGGAGTTGCAAGCAATGATATGTCCCGATACATTCCCTGCAGTACCCAGTAAAACCCTGAAACCGTGGCCGCCAGCAATATGACGCCCAACACTAAAATTAAAACAAAAGATCCGCGTGAATAGGATTTGATGAATTCCATTGCCCAATCTCCTTTTTGCATTTTTGTATAACCCCAATTGAGCGAAAGTCGAGGCTTGCCCGCCTCCGGCGTGGATGCCCCAGATTCGAGGCATCAAGGGCGAAGCCGTATTCGTCTACTGCGAGCCCTTGATAACGAAGAAAATGGGGTATCATCGGCTTTCCTGAAAGGTAAACAAAATGGGATTTTTTTAGTAAATTTATATCTCATTTATAGAAGCGTTATGAAAGTAAATCTGAATCTATTAAAATGAATAATAAATCAAATTCATAGAATATTTTTCCCATTTTGTTTACGATCATCTAGGGTATAATTGCAAACTAGATATAATATGCATTATTTTCTAAAATGCAAGGGATTGTAGGCGGCATTGCCCAAAGATCCAGGCTTTAGTTATCCCCAGAGGGGATTTGCATTATTAAAAATTCATTGACTTATTGAAATTCCAAATAGCAAATCCCAAAACATTTACCCTGTTAAATAATGCTTTGCATTAAATCTACGATAGCAAATCCCAAAACATTTACCCTGTTAAATAATGCTTTGCATTAAATCTACGATTTATTTAACAGGGCAGGCAAATAACAACACGCGGCGCAAGCTCCTGCGCTGCGCGTTGAACCGGTTTGGAATTTGTATTTTGAGATTTATTTGTAATTTGGTGCTTGGGATTTGTGATTTAAGACACCAAACTCCAAGGCAGAGCCTGAGAACTCTGACTCCCGCAATGCGGGACAGGCATAGCCTATCGAATATCCCTCATCGCGGGGAAGGACCATGTTTTTCAGGGCAAGACAAAGCAGGTTATATACTACCCAGTCGTCTCCCGATTTCTTTAACTCTCTTTACAATTTGGTTATCTGTCTCAAATTTTTGAAACATGTCCGGGGTAACCTTATTAAAATTTTCAAATTCCTCGGGAGACATCCAACGTGCCGGGCCACCATATTTGCAGGTGGTTCCAAATCCGCATGTAAAACACGGGGGGGTCATGGTATTGTAAAAGAGTTTATCCAGTATTTCAAAATTAAAATAACTACTTAAATGATAGCTGATTTCATCGCACACAATTTCCGCCTCGTTACCTCCCACAGCCACCGAGACAGCCGGCTTTCCCATGGTCTGAGGTTTTTTATGGCGCAAAGGGAAAAACCGTTCAAGAAAATTATGGGTAAACCCATTTGCTTTTCTAAAATATACCACCGCTCCAACAACAATAGCCTCAGATTCCACGATTTCATCATACAAGGGAAACATATCGTCTTCCATGACGCACCGATTGTTTTTGGCACACTTGACACATCCCACACAAGGCTTGATGTTCATTTGTGCCAAATCATATATCCGGTAATCCTTTCCGGATTCTTTTAACATCATATCAATTATCCTTCGCAGATTACTATCGGGTTTTGGACTTCCATTAAATCCCAGAAGCATGATATACCTCCTCTTTTGTTTTTGTTTAGACAATCAAAATTGATGAACTCGTAAAAAGTCCGATTTAGACGGTTTCGTAAAAATTTCAAATTCCCCCGAACAAATCTTTCGGGATAAAAAGGCGTGCAAATTTTGTAATCATAAGTTAAGCTTCCGAATCTGCAATCTTAGAGACAAATGATTCGGGCACCCGTGCTACTTCCCTTTTGTGATAATTAAAAGCAACGATACCGGTTTCAGCCAGTGCGATTAGCCGGTTTTGTTCAGTTACTATTCTGTGAAACATACGAAAGCCCTTGGGGCGTAGCTCACCAATGCTGCTTTCAACAATCAGCTTGTCA
>JAFDEW010000240.1 GCA_019310125.1 Deltaproteobacteria bacterium
AAGTGGGTAGCGAATGTAGACTCTAACGTTGCATAAACAACATGGCTCTTTACCCTTGGCGCCTTGGCTCTGAAGCCCTCCGACTTTTGCAACGTTAGAGTGAAGGATTCGTAAAAGGTCAAAAAACGGCTTTTTACGAACATAAGTGTTACGCGCTTATTAGTAAATTTTGTGCATTTAATGGCAAAAAATCAATGATCAAAGCCTGCTTAGAATTTTGAATTTCGGTTACGCGCAGCGCAGGCGCTTGCGCCGCGTGTTGTGATTTGTTTGTAATTTATTATTTGTTATTTCTGAGGCCCTAATGTAAAACGCCATGCACAAAACCATTCTTCGGGATGGTCATCCGGCGGACAGCCGATGCATTGGGTTTGGATTCTCGGATCAATAGCTTCTGCAAAATAAGTATACTCAACCAGCTGAACCCTGCACTCGTTCATTTGAAATATAAAACTGTCAGATTCTTCTTCAACAATGGATTGCGTGTTGATACAGGCATACACACGAAAATTAAGCGCCTTTTTTAAACCCTCCAGACCGGGTGTTTCAGAAAGATTCAAAAAATTCTTAATGGCCTGAGCTTCAAAGGGCGAAAATTGGGCCCAGCAGGAATCATTACATCGCTTGGCATCATTCATGCCGTGTGTAAATTCCACAGCCTGAAACCATACCCCGTCGTTGGCCAGCCAGTTCACGGCCACACGATCCATAAGTTCCATCAGTGATTCTTTGGACTTGTCCAACAGCGGCAACGGAATACCGTCTTTCATTTCAAACCCCAGGGCCTTTGACAGCCGTTTCATTTGAATGCCGTAACTTCTTTCAGATGCTTTTTTAAGAATATCCAGGGCTTTTTCCATACCCATCTGGTGCTTGACCTCATTAAACCATAGGGCGTAATGAATAATGATGCGATGGAACATGTCCAGAACCAGCCGGGCAGTATGTTCATGATCCAGATCTTCAATCTTCTCTGCTTTGTTCAAGTCCAAAACTTCTCCTTTAGTTCCTTTGTTGTAACTGTTATGATATTTATTGAGTTTCGCCATGAACAGACAGAGATGGAACTACTAGTGCGTCAAGTCACAGACAACAATATGTAAACAACATAACTTTTTTTAGACCTCAAGATTCTCCACCACCATAAAACTGCTATGGGTCAACTCGTTTACCCCTGAAACCTGACACCTGACACCTAACACCTAACACCTAACACCTAAAAAAGGGCTTCGCAGCCACGGCTTGTCAATAGACAAGAATCAACGTTTACCGACCGCCTTGATTTATACCCTATTATCTCCCCTTCCACACGGGTTTCCTCTTTTCCAAAAAAGCCGTCAACCCTTCCCGGGCATCTTCGGTGGCGCAAAGTGAAGCAAACAACTCTCCCATATAATCGATGGATTGATGGTATGGAAGTTCTGACATGCCGTATATGCCTGTTTTCCCGATCTGGAGCGCCAGGGGGCTTTTCTTTGCCAGCTTGGCGGCAAGCTCCATTGTGGACGCTTCGAGTTCTTCCGGCGGTACCACCTTGTTTATGAGTCCAAGCTTTTCCGCTTCGGCAGCAGAAATTATGTCACCGGCCAGCACCATCTCAAGAGTTTTTTTGCGTCCCAGAGAACGCACCATTGGAATCGCCGGCCCCAGACAGATTAACCCAACGTTTATGGCGGTGGTTCCAAACTTTGCATCTTCGGCGGCCACGGCTAAATCACAGGCAAACACAAGTCCTGAACCATTCGCAAGGGCATAGCCCTTGACCGAAGCGATGACAGGCTTTTTCATCCGGGCGATGGTGTGGTTGTGCTCGTCCATCAATTTTATAAATTCCCGGTAGTCCTTTTGACTTTTGTCTTTGAACTCGGAAAGTGAGATGCCCGTTGAAAAATGTTTTCCCGATGCCCGGATTACAATGACACGAATTTCGTCATCCTGATCCATTTTCCGAAGTGCGTCATTCAATTTTCCGGCAAAGGAAACATTAAAAGTGTTCATCTCTTCGGGTCGATTTAGCGTAATCAAACCTATCATATCCTGCTTATCTACTAAAATCGGTTCGTTCTCCATGATATACCCTCCTTTTGAATTTTACCTAAAACCTACATACAAATTTTAAAAGGATTAAATAAACATAATTATAGTATAGAGTTAGCGTTTGACCATTTGTTTTTCCAGTGCATCATATGGCTGAGTACGCAAAAAAAAAAGTTTTTCAAATTTGTACCCTTCGGGATTGCCCCTTTGACCGCATTTTCTGTGTTGCAGGCCGTTTGCAGTAGTTTACTACGGCTGCACACCCTGCGCCTTGAAAATGCGGCCAAATCGACAATTGCAGATTTTAGGTTTTATATTATTCCTAATTTCACCACCCCGGTTAATTTAGGCTTTTAACGGGGTACACTTTAGACATTTTAGATCACTTCACACTTTTTTTAATGTATTCAATTTTTTGCCGGAAAAAGCAACTCTTTTCCAGATAGCCGGATAAATTCTTCATTCATTCTTTTTCAATGCAAAGCGCTCACCCTGCATGCCATAGCGAACGAGCGCTCAGTCTGAAATTAATACTCTTTATAGCGTTGGCAATCTGATTTGTCAATTTTTTTCTCATGCCATTGATTGCAGGGAGTTAGGCCATGCTTCTATGTGAAAAAATCTTGACACAAAAACTTTATATATGGTATTTAATTTTGAACGAGCGCTCAGTCATAATTTAAGCCCGCAATTAAGTATTTTTCAAAAATTTTTCTCATGAGGGTATGATGAATAAAATACGCGCGATAAAAGGGATACCTACTCAGATAAAAGATCCTGATCTTGTGGCGCAACGGCATCGTCAAATTGTAGATGCCGCTGTTCAGCTTTTCATCAAACAGGGCTTTCATAAGACCACAACAAGGCAAATCGCCCGTGCCGCAGGTTTTTCAATCGGTTCATTGTATGAATATATCGCTTCCAAAGAAGATATTTTGTATCTGGTTTGCGACGCAATCCATGCTGAAGTCGAGCGGGGTGTTTCTCAGGCAATGACCAGTGCGTCCGGGCATAAAAATCCATTAGCCGAGGTAATCCGGGAATATTTTTTAGTCTGTAATCGCATGAGCGATCATATTCTTCTTATATACCAGGAAACCCAATCTCTGCCGCCGCGATGGCGTAAAAAAGTACTTGAAAACGAAGTTCGTATTACAGGTATCTTTATGGAAGTACTCGAGCATCTTGTTTCATCCGGTGATTTGCCCCGTATTAGTGAGCGGTCTATGGAACTTATCGCCCACAATATTTCTGTTCTGGGCCATATGTGGACGTTCCGGCGATGGTTTCTGGCACGGCATTACAGTATTGAGGATTATATTGAACTTCAAACCGAATTTGTCCTGGGTAACGTCTAAACAATATATTTTGGAAAAAAGATCGGAAATCCACTCAATATAACATGTAGATTTTCCAGATAGCAAATCCTTCATTTAATAACTGCAAACTTGTTTAATTGAAATTAGAGGAAAAACAAAATGAAACAAGCAGTGATCGTAAGTGCAGTGCGAACCCCCATTGGAAACTTTAACGGTTCACTGGGAACCATTGGCGCTACCCAACTGGGAGCCGTTGTGATTGAAGCGGTGGTTGAACGGGCACACATAAGCAAAGATGATGTGAACGAAGTGATCATGGGGATGGCTCTCCCGTGCGGCTACGGCCAAAATCCGGCCAGGCAGGCGGCAATAAAGGCAGGTATGCCCTGGGAGGTTGAATGTCTCACCGTGAATAAGGTTTGCGGTTCGGCCTTAAAGTCGGTGATGCTGGCCGCCCAGGCCATTCAGGTAGGTGATGCGGACATTGTTGTGGCGGGAGGCATGGAAAGCATGAGTATGGCGCCCTATTATCTTGAAAAGGCCCGATTTGGATATCGCATGGGTCCGGGCAACATCCAAGATCACATGATACATGACGGCATCTGGGATGTTGTTAACGATTTTCATATGGGCATTACCAATGAGCTGAGTTCGGAAAAATATCATATCAGCCGCCAAGACCAGGATCATTATGCTGCCGAATCCTATGGCCGGGCCCTTGACGCCATAAGCTCCGGCAGGTTCAAAGATGAAATTGTTCCGGTCACAATTCCCCGGCGAAAAGGCGACCCTGTGGTCTTTGATCAGGATGAATGTCCCCGGGAAACCCCGTTGGAAACTCTTTCAAAGATGAAGCCCGTGTTTCAAAAGGATGGAAAAGGAACTGTCGGCAATGCATCCATCGTCAGTGACGGTGCTGCAGCGGTAATCGTCATGTCCAAAGACAGAGCAGAAAAAATGGGGTGTAAGATCATTGCAACCATCGGCGCCCAGGCAGCATACGGTGTAGACTTGAAAGACCTTCTTACAGCGCCGATCTGGGCCATCCCAAAGTGTTTAAAAAAAGAAGAAATCTCAATAGATGACGTGGATCTTTTTGAAATTAATGAAGCGTTCAGCGGTTCTACTGTGGCGGTTCTGCGGGAACTTGGTCTGGATCATGCGAAGGTCAACGTAAACGGCGGGAGTGTTGCACTGGGTCATCCCATCGGCGCCAGCGGATGCCGGGTACTTGTGACGTTGTTACATGAAATGATACGGCAGGACAAAAAAATCGGCGTTGCTTCCTTGTGTCTTGGCGGCGGTGAGGCCGTGGCCATGGTGGTAAAACGATAAATACAGGGCTACTGACCTATCGTAAATTCAGATTCAACATATTTGAATGAAGAATCCACATCTTGAGGGCATATAAAAGATGAACGTCGAACATCGAACGTTGAACATTGAATAATGTATTCTACCATTTATAATAAAGACAAAG
>JAFDEW010000241.1 GCA_019310125.1 Deltaproteobacteria bacterium
GAAATCAGAAGAAAAGATTGCCGTATTCGACCTGGGCGGCGGCACATTTGACGTTTCCATACTGGATATCGGCGACGGCGTTTTTGAAGTCAAGGCCACCAACGGAGATACCCACAAAAAGATCCCGATTTATGCCACTTCCATGGAATATTGGGCTTAAGGAACAATATCATTCTAATTCCCACAGCAACCCATTATTCCATCACTCCATTATTCCATCACTCCACCATTCCAATTAGGGCGAAGCCCCTAACTTATATCATTTTGTTATTTGACACAAAAGTCCGTTTCCTTTATAGTTTCATAATCATAAAATCAATTATGAGCTTTTACAATCATCATTTTCCAAATATTAAAGATTTGACCAAGGAAAAAACATGGCTACAAGCGCAGATAAAAAACCGCCCGCTCCGAAAATTGGAGAGCTATTGATCAAAGACGGCCTCGTAAAAAAAGAGGATATTGAAAGGGCTCTTGAAATTCAGAAAGAAGAAATTAAAGAATCGGAACTGCCTCTGGGCATGCTCCTTGTCAAAAATGGACTGATAACAAAAAACCAGCTCCAAAGACTCCTGGACCATCCCTATTTGCGCAAATATATCGGCAAGTTAGCCATTGAAAAAGGGTTAATTAATGAAACACAGTTAGAGGAGTGTCTCAACAAAAAGAAACCCGATGAGATGATCGGCCAGGTATTGATAAAACAAGGATATGCCACGTCCGATGATATAAAAGGATTACTCAATCAACAAATTGCCGGAACCAAACTGGGCCAGCTTGCACTAAAATTTGATATGATAACCCAGAAGGATTTGGATGAAGTTCTAAACCGCAAAAACAATCCTAGAATTCTTGGTGAAATTCTCTGCAGTTTGGATCTTATCAGTCCTATAGATCTTACGCGCTTTCTTAAAAAGTACAACAAGCAGCAGAGACTCGGAGAAATTCTGGTAAAACAGGGGATAATTAACAAGGCACAGCTTAACGAAGCGCTTTATGAACAGAAACACAGGGCTGAATTTTTGGGTAATATATTGCTGGAAAAAAAGTTTATTACTTCTGATGAGTTGTATTACGCTTTATCCAAACAGTATAATATTGAATTTAGAAAACTGGGTCAGTTTGATTTGAGTCAGGATCAGATTAATACCCTTGTCAGTTTTATCGGTCTGAATTATGCGGAAAAAAACAAAATCCTGCCCCTATCCCGGGAAGGAAACCGGCTTGTACTCGGGTTGTCCGATGTGACCAGTCTTAAAGTTGTCCATGAACTAAGCGCCATGTACTCTCACCTTAAGATCGATTGTGTCTTGATAACCGATGCTGACTTTAAAAATATTTTCAAATCCCTTTACGGCAAGTCTTTGAAGGGTTTGGAACAGGCCGAAGAAATACAGCAAATCGAGGATGTGGATAGTATTTCAGTTGATCTGGAGGACAGAACCGATCTTAAAGATATCTCGTCCGAGGCCTACGGTGTTTCTGATGTTAGGGCCCAGGAGGTGGTTAACTATATCATTAGATACGGCATCTTGAAGAATGCCAGCGATATTCATATTGAACGGGACCGCGAAACAGCCAGACTTCGTTACCGAATCGACGGCGTGCTTCAAACATTAAGACAGGACTGGCTTGACGAAAAACTCCAAACCATAACAGGAGCAATTGTTTCCAGAATCAAGGTCATGTCCAATCTTGATATCGCTGAAAGACGCCTCCCCCAGGACGGAGCTTTCAGAATAACTTATGTAGACAAAGAAAATAATAAGAAAGTCGATGTGGACTTAAGAGTTGCGATATGCCCGGCTATTGTTGGTGAAAATATAACCATAAGGATACTCGATTCCCGCACCGCCAAAGTAGGACTTGAAAACCTGGGTCATTCGAAGCATGTGCTTAACCCGTTCAAAACACTGCTTAAGAGTCCTGCGGGGATGGTCCTGGTCACCGGACCCACAGGAAGCGGCAAGACCTCGACGCTTTACGGAGCACTGCAGTTTATTTACAATCCGGGAATCAAGATCGTTACCGCGGAAGATCCCATCGAGTACAGCATTCCCGGAATTATGCAGACACAAATCCACACAAAAATTAATCTTACATTTGCAAGACTTCTCCGCTCGTTTCTTAGGTCTGACCCGGATATCATACTGGTGGGTGAAATGCGTGACGAGGAAACGGCAAACATAGGATTTGACGCCGTTCAGACAGGACACCTTCTTTTAAGCACGTTACACACAAACGATGCGGTAGGTGCTATCTCCCGATTACGCGGCCTTGATGTTGACCCCAACCAGATCGCCGCCGGCCTGATGGGAGTGCTTGCTCAGCGACTTTTAAGGAGAATCTGTACTTCATGCAGCACAAAGTATGTCCCCACCAAAGAGGAATGGAGCTTACTCTTTAATAGTTTCCCCTCGGATTTTACTTTCTATAGGGCCAAAGGTTGTGAGCTATGTGATTTTACAGGATATAATGGTAGAATCCTAATCTCGGAGTTTTTTGTGATGAACGAAGATATTATCCGTGCACTCATTACGGATGCAGGAGAAAACGAAATTAAGCGTATCGCCATAAACGGCGGAATGAAAACCATGCTTGATGATGCCATTTTAAAATTGGACCAGACAACACTGTCCGAGATTATTAGAATTGTACCCCATGAAATGATAAAAGAATTTAAATCCAGACCCGAGAAACGTTGAACTTTCGAGGATAATTTCAGATGAAATCAGGACTTACAATGATTGCCGCCCTTCTCCTCATGCTCCAATCCGGAGCAGCACATGCTGCGAACCTTAAATATGTGAGAACCGCCAACCACCAGGATTTTACAAGAATTGTGTTTGAATTCCGAAACGAAACTCAATTTAAAGAGCCTGTAATCTATGGTGAAGGAAAATTTTCCGTGGCGTTTCCTGACAGCACAACGGTCCTGCCCCGACGAATTCTTTATAAGACAACCCAAATCCAGCCGGTTCATTCCATTGAGTTTACTCAAAAGGAAACGTTTTTGACAGCCGTCATTAAACTCCCTTTTTCCGATTTCAAGCTTAAGGCGTTTTCTCTTCCCGATCCAAACCGCGTTGTTATCGATGCATACAAAATAACTCCGCCACCCCGTGAGATAGTGCCGGAAGAATCTTTGCATGCCAAGCCTATGGCCAAGGAATCAAAGGAACCCGAAACAAAAGATCCTAAAGCCATGCCGGAGGAATCACCCGCAAAAGAATTAACCCGCATTGTAAAGAAAGAACCGGAGGTTATTCCGGAAAAATCTTCGGTACAACAGACCGGCGATAAATTTGAAATAAAGAAAAACGCCGCGTCGGATATCACTTATGATCAGCCAAAAGATCCCATTAAAGAAGACTTAAACAAGGTCCCTGCCGCTCTGAAAAAACCGCAGAGCGCACCGGACGAACCGGCAGCAAAATCGAGACAGATAAAACCGGCTGAATCACTGCCTTCTATGGATAAAAATTACACGCTTCAGACATATATGCTGGTCCTGTTAAATTTTCTTACCGTTGTTATTGTTCTGTTGCTTAGTTTTAATCTATTGAAAAAGAAGTCGGGCATGAATTCAAAACATGGTGGCAAGATTTCCGATGCTGTGAAAACAGGGGATGAACAAATTGCCGCCATAGATGCCATGATTAACAGAGAATTAAAAAAACATGATTAATCCTAACCCGGATAAACCGGAAAAGTTAAAAGTGATCTAAAGTTTGAAGTGATCTAAAGTTAAGGAGTCGCTACGCTCCGGCTATTTATTTTAGATAAAATTGAGAGAATACCTTAACTTTAGGCACTTTAGGTCACTTTAGACACTTCACACTCAATAAATTTAGATATTTTTTGCTATAAAAAACGCAAAAATTATAAATAAGGAACTAACTGCCGGTGACACAATGACGGATGAAAACCAGACAGAAATAATTGTTGGTCTTTCGGACGGGGAAAAAAAAGACCTTGAAGAATTGATAACCTCGTTCAAAGAAATGGAGCCTTTGGCACCACCCGATTCATCTGTCGAAGATGTTCACAATCAGATTCAATCCATGAGCGCAGAACTTGCGCATTTCGGCGAAATTTTGCTCAAATTCGACGCTAAAATGAAATCATTTTACGAGATATTACGCCTTTCCCATAAAAAAAGCGAGATCATGAACCAGCGTATAGATACGATGATAGAAACCATAAAAGGGCAAAAAGACCTTTAGTAAAGTAAAGAATCCTGGCCCAGAGGACCAGGCTTTGGTTATCCCCATAGGGGATTTGCTTTATTAAAAGTTCATTGACTTATTGAAATTCCAAATAACAAATCCCAAAAAACAAACAAATAACAATGACCGAAATTCAAAATCCCAAACAAAAAAACAATTGCTCACGCGGCGCACGCGCAGCGCAGGCGCTTGCGCCGCGTGAGCACCTGTGCTGCGCGTTGAACCGGTTTTGAATTTGTGATTTGTAATTTGAGATTTATTTGTAATTTGGTGCTTGGAATTTGTGATTTTAGACACAAAACTCCAAGGCAGAGCCATCTATC
>JAFDEW010000242.1 GCA_019310125.1 Deltaproteobacteria bacterium
CCTTTGGGTCTGGGCGGCGCTTCCGGGCGCAAGCGAAAATGGTCGGATCTGTCAAAATGAATATCCTCACACTGCCATGTCTTAACCCCCCGACGTTTACACGCATATTCCCAGGCCAATTTGCCGGAGAGAACCGCATCGGCATTGCCGCGACCGTCATGGCCAAAGCCATAGGAAAGAATTACACCCACAAACCCGTCGCGCCTGTCTTTGTCTGTTAACAGGGGCGGTTCGCCAATCCTGTCGAATTCAGCCTCTTGGATGCCCCATACCATTTTTCGGTTGGCTGCTCGCCAGGAGTTGATTTGATCGGGGATGGGCAGAATAGAACCATCCTTGTCTTTGGATTTGCTCTTTATAAATCGTTTTATCGTTTGTAACATTTTAGAAGAAATCGCCCAAGGAAAGGTTTTTATCCGGGATGGCTCCCCATTATCAGGAGCCATCTTTGGGAACATTCACGTGAACGTGCCTTATTTTTAAAGTCATTTTCAGGTTAATTATAGACCATTATTGAAGAAATGGGAAGGAGGATTACCATGAGCCAGCGAGCCGAAAAATTAGCGGAACGTCTCAGGATCTTTAATACTCAAGTGGTTACCTTTGTCGAGAATTGTACTCAAGAAAATTGGCACAAAATATGTGGCCGGGAAGATTGGACAATCGGTGTGGTGGCGCGGCATATCGGAGCGGGCCACTATGATATCATGAAATGGCCTTCTAAAACTTTGGACTCTTTTTGTAGTGCCGGTTCTTTGAAAACGTCACCAAGATATTTTCTCGGATCTTAGAATAATCCTTTTTTTCGGTATTTCGGAATTCAAATCAGATGATACTTGCAATCCCATATTGTATGACTTAAACTTCGATAATGATTCATTTAAAGCCTCCTTGTCTGTGAGCAATGAGCGGTTCACATTCTGGAGGCTTTCGTATCTTCCCGTGAATGTCAAACTCCGGGAGTCTCCCCGGCAGCGCCGGGAGGGGTACCCATGATGAATTATCCGATTTCAATCGCCAGTAACCGGAGACGTATGGTCCTATGGACCAGGTTAGAGGTAGATGGCTCTGCCTTGGAGTTTTGTGTCTAAAATCACAAATTCCAAGCACCAAATTACAAATAAATCTCAAATTACAAATCACAAATTCAAAACCGGTTCAACGCGCAGGGCAGATGCTTGCGCCGCGTGAGCGATTGTTTTTTTTTGTTTGGGATTTTGAATTTCGGTCATTGTTATTTGTTTGTTTTTTGGGATTTGTTATTTGGAATTTCAATAAGTCAATGAACTTTTAATAAAGCAAATCCCCTCTGGGGATAACCAAAACCTGGTCTTCTGGGCCAGGATTCTTTACTTAATGATAGGGGTTACATCAGCGAATCCCACATACGGAGTATTGAAAAATGAAGTATCCATCAATAAAAGCCGTTTTGATTTCGATATTTCTTAATCTCATGTTCATTTCCATGATCTTTGCCCAGGAAAATCTCACATCTTTAAAAATCCAAGAGGGAATTGACCAGATTTGGACGACCGGTCAGCTGGACATCGGTTCCGCAAATATTGCGTCCAAACTTATTCTTCCAAAGCTTTATGAAAGAAACGATTTTCAATTAATCTGGCAAAATTTACAGAATGTAACGGACCTGTTAAATGAATTAAAACATATAGAAGAAGACGGGTTGAACCCGGAGGATTATCATCTGCCAACCCTGCTCATCCAAAAATTACACATAGAACAAAGCGAATCTCCCGAGCCGTCACTTTTGGCGGACTATGATATCCTCCTGACCGATAGCCTGATTCGTCTGATCAGTCATCTTTATTTCGGTAAAGTAGATCCTGAAAATTTGCATCCAAACTGGAGAATGACCCGTAGGATCAACGACACGGATACCATTGAAGAAATTGAAAAAACCCTGCGGTCTAACCAACTGGCCAACGCACTCAAAAAAATAAGGCCTCGATTAAAATCTTATAATCCCATGAGGGCGGCGTTGAAAAAATATCGAGACATTCAAAAAGCCGGCGGTTGGGAGCCGATACCTGAGGGTCCGATACTTAAAGTTGGAATGAGGGACGAGCGCATTCCTAAATTGCGCAACAGATTAGCCGCTACCGGTCACTTTCAAGGAACCCATACAACATCTGACCATTTCGATAAAGAACTTGAAAAGGCCCTCGTCCAATTTCAAAAAACACATCGTCTGGTTGCCGACGGTATTGTGGGTAAAAATACCTACGCCGCGCTAAATGTTCCCGTTAGCAGAAAGATCGATCAGCTTCGGGTGAATCTCGAGCGCTGTCGATGGAGTTGCCGCAAAAGACCCGAAGAATTTATGATTGTGGATATTGCAGGATTCCGGATGTATCATTATCAAAATTTCGAGATCAAGTGGACAAGCAAGGTTCAGGTGGGAAAGTCTTTTCGTAAAACACCGGTATTCAATTCGCAGATTAAATATATCGTCTTTAACCCGACCTGGACCTTACCACCGACCATTCTGAAAGAGGATATGCTTCCCAAAATCAAAAAGGACCCGGACTTTTTGAAAAAAATGAAATTTGAGGTTATCGATTGGAACGGCAGGATCGTTGATCCATCTTCGGTGAATTGGTCGGCAATTTCCGTGGATAATGTGCCGTACACATTCCGGCAATCACCGGGACCGCATAACGCACTGGGACGAATTAAATTTATATTCCCCAACAAGCATTTTATTTATTTGCACGATTCACCGAAACGATCTTTCTATGCGCTAAAAGATCGTGCATTCAGCTCCGGCTGTATTCGGGTTGAAAAGAACATGGAATTGGCTGAAATTCTTTTAAACGATTCTGAAAAATGGAATCAGCAGAATATTCGGACTGTCATCGACACCCTTAAAACTGAAAAAGTTAACTTGCCCAAACCCATGCCCATAAGTCTTTTTTATTGGACCGTAAGTTACGATGAAAAGGGGAATATAATTTTTAAAAAAGATATATACGACAGAGACGGAGAGGTTTTAAATGGGTTAAACCAAGAATTTATGATGTGGCAAAGACGGTTTTTAGACTGATTCAACCCCATAAAGCGGTCTGAATTTCCAAGATATTTGCCCTAACCATAAGGTAAAAATGAAAAATATATCAGCGGGTTTTGTTTTGGACTCCTATGGGTGTCATTGATGACCGGATGCGCTTCTTATCCCCATCTTAGGGGACGTTGATGCAGAACGTGCCTTAAACCTATTTTATCTCTATTTGAGGTGCCAAATTGGCACCTCAAATCCCCCATCTCTTTTTTAAACAATTCAAACATAATATCCTTAAAACTTTTTTAAAACAACGCTTCCAACAGGATCCCATGGCTTCCCACAAAAAGTTTTTTTGCGGCAGGAAACTGTTTTGAGAATTTGGCAATCTTTGGTATTCTCATTTTATGTGCCGTGGGTTTACTCTCGATGTCAATCAATTGGTTTGCCCCGGACAGAACAAAATCAAGCTCTCGATTACGACCGGCCCAGTAAAACAGATCCATGTTCTTTCCGATGACAGAGTTGATGAACTCGTAAAAAGTCCGATTTAGAGGGTTTCGTAAAAAGTTCAAATTCCCCCGAATAAATCTCTCGGGATAAAAAGGCGTGCAAATTTTGCAATCGTGAGGCATACTTATCGTACGTTGAATGATTGCGAAATGCAGCACAACGCAGAAGCTGGACTTTTTACGAGACCGTCAGAGTTGAAAAGCACAGATCATTACAAATTGTCGTAAGCCTTCTTGAAATCATCAAAAAAACATTGGCATCCGGTATCAAAATTAGTACCCTTTGTTAAAATCAATGATCCTGATTGCATTCAGCCGGGAGATGAAAATTTATGAGAAATTATAGCATGAAAACGTCACGCAAAGCATGTAAATTTTTAATACCCATCCTGTTATTGTATAGTATTGCTGCGGGTTGTTCGGGAACAACCCAAACCTCTGCGCAGGTCACTTTGGTTAAGATACCGTTGGGTCATGCTAATAAAGCACCAAAAAATAAACCGGTTAGAACACCTGCCCATACGAATTATCTTCCCAAAACACTAGGGAATCTGAGTCTTTTCAACGTTATTCAACATCAAAAAGCTACCCGTATTATTGATAAAATGCATGGCAAAACCCTGGATGATTGTAAAAATTACATTGCCCATTATGGGAACGATCCATCAAAAAATATTCTTTACGTAAGTGTTTATGAAAATGCTGAAACGGCGAAAACAAACTTGAAGCGTATGGCCATGAAAATGGCAAATGGATCCTCTGTCTTTTCTCCATTAACACACACTAAAATGGGGGATACGGTTTATTTTGAAACAGAGGGGATGGGGCTCAAGCATTATTTTTATCGTACGGATAATATCTTAATATGGTGGCAGGTTGAACCGGATTGCGCTGAAACAACATACAACGATTTGCTTAAATTTGACTTTAAAGGTCTGAACAACCGGGTAACCCCATAACAAAATGGGCGACCCTTTTGGATCGGCCCATGCAAAGGGTGTGATGTGAAGACAGGTTCATTATCCCACAAAGCCCTTGCTAAGATAAGGAGTATTGAAAAAGGTAGAAATGAAAAACATATCAACATATATCCGGGGGATTTGTTTTGGTCTTCTATGGGTGTCATTGATGACCGGATGCGCGTCTTATCCCATGAAGACGCTTTCTTTGGACACGCATCTGGTCCAGGTAACCCGTAGTGTCCAGCGTGCCGTGGTCAAGATCACTACCTATGATGCTGAAAACAAACGGATGGGTATGGGAAGCGGCTTTTTTGTGGATAAAAACGGGGGGTTGATTACCAATTATCATGTTCTGGATGGGGCTTACGCGGCAGATGTCAAAACCTATGACGGGCGAAAATATCAGATTCAACGGGTGTTGGCATATAACAAAACCGCCGATCTGATTAAAGTAAAAATAACGATTCCCGAAAATTCGGTTCACCGGGTAGAGGTGACCTCTGATGTTCCCGAAATCGCCGAGCGGATCCTCGTGGTCGGCAGCCCTCTGGGGCTTGATCAAACGGTCAGCGTCGGCATTGTTTCAGCCGTGCGGGAATTCCCCAAAATCGGTAAAATTTTCCAGATGTCCGCCCCGGCATCTCGCGGCTCCAGCGGCAGTCCGGTGATCAATATGAACGGAAAGGTCATCGGGGTTGTCTCTTTTATTGTGGAACCCGGCCAAAATCTAAATTTTGCCGTGGCCGGGCAAAGTGTATTGGACTTAAAGGATGAAAAAACCGTAATGACCTTGCCGGAGTGGACTTACCGTGTCAGCACTCAAAAGCC
>JAFDEW010000243.1 GCA_019310125.1 Deltaproteobacteria bacterium
GTTTGTTTTTTGGGATTTGTTATTTGGAATTTCAATAAGTCAATGAACTTTTAATAAAGCAAATCCCCTCTGGGGATAACCAAAGCCTGGTCCTCTGGGCCAGGATTCTTTACTCCAATAAAACCATTCAACATGTTTCAATGGAGTCAACATGGACAGCCATCTCGATAAGCTTCCCGCATTTGTCGATACGATCAAATCCATCAAAGAGACAATTATTACCAACATCGTATTGATCGGTCAGATACCTGCACCCACGTTTAAAGAGAAAAGACGCACCACTGTTTTTATGGAGAGACTGGCCGATTTCGGTGTTGATGAATGCACAACCGACGGTTACAGAAATCCCATCGGTATTATCAAGGGGACATCCGAAACAAGGCCGCCTATCTTTGTGGTTGCGCACCTTGATACGATTTGGGGAACAGACATTGACCATTATTATACCATCAGGGAAAATTCGATAATCGGTGCCGGCGTCACGGATAATTCCATCGGTGTCGGGGTACTGGTCTCATTGCCGGAAATTTTCAGGAAATTAAATTTGCGTTTTGAATCCGACATCGTTCTGGCAGGTGTTATACAATCTTTAGGCAGAGGCAACCTTAGAGGCATCCGGCACCTTTTAAAAACATGGAGCACTCCCATAAGAGGTGCCGTGTGCATTGAGAGTTATGATCTCGGAAGAATTAACTATTACGCTGACGGCATGATTCGATGTGAAGTTGACTGCAACGTTTCTACAAACCGTGGATGGGAACACAAATTCAAACCCAATGCGATTCTGATATTAAATGAGGTGATCAATCAGATTTTAAAGCTGCGTTTGCCTCAAAGACCCCGCTCAAGGGTAATTATCGGGAGAATTTCGGGTGGCTTCAAGCACGGTACGATCGCCTATGATGCAAGACTTGGCTTTGAGATCCAAAGCAACTCCGACAAAATGGTAAAATCCATTTTCAACAACATCAAAGATATTTTAGAAGGTATCGGTCACGAATATGAAGTTGATCTGAAGCTAAAAACGTTGAGCAATATTAATGCGGCAAGAATAAAATTTAATCATCCTTTGGTAAAAAGCACGGTAGAGGTTATGAAAAAACTTGAGTTAACCCCCATAAGCGAACCGAGCGAATCCGAACTTTCAATTTTTCTTTCACGCAAGATACCGGCGGTCACCCTGGGAATTACCCGGGGAGAAAACCATCAACATACTAATGCCACAGCCGAAATTGAACCCATGTTTAAAGGGATCGCACAGATTATCGGAGTAATTATGGCCATTGACAACGGGGTGTGCGATGAATAGTACTTGGCTTGAAAAAAATACATTCCATTATTCTGAATTTAACGATCTGGGTCGGCTTGTAGAGGAAAAACGAAGAAAAAATCTGAAAATTTCTCTATGCCTGCCCACGTTAAATGAAGAAAAGACCATAGCAAAAGAAATTCTGATAGTGAAATCAGAGTTAATGACCCGCTATCCACTTCTGGATGAGATTGTTGTTATCGATTCCGAGTCAACAGACAAAACCAGAGAAATTGCCAGATCATTTGGCGCCGATGTTTATAAAGCAACGGAAATTTTACCTGATCTTGAATCGTTCAAAGGCAAAGGTGAAAATCTCTGGAAAGCCCTTTATGTTACAAAGGGTGATATCATCGTTTACATTGATGCAGACATAAAAAATATTCATCACAGGTTTGTATATGGCCTTTTAGGGCCGCTTATTCTTTTTGATAATATTAAATACGTAAAGGCCTTTTATGACAGACCGATTGCTATGGGAAAAAGTAAAATCAGGCCCACCGGCGGCGGTCGAGTAACCGAACTTGTGGTTAGGCCACTTTTTTCTCTTTTTTTCCCGGAACTTACACAGATTTTACAACCATTATCAGGTGAATATGCCGGCTTTCGAGAAATATATGAAGCAATTCCATTCCCCATAGGGTACGGGGTTGAAACCAGCATGATTCTCGATATTTATGAAAAATGGGGACTGGATGTCATTGCTCAGGTTGATCTTGACAGACGGATTCACAGAAATCAGGATACAAGGGCATTGGGAAAAATGGCGTTTGTTATTCTTATGACATTTATCAATCGCAAAATAAAATTAGGGTTAATAGATATCAAAGAAGATCTTTCCAATGAAATGATACAATATAATCTTGTAAAAGACGAGTACAAACCTGATGTTTTTCAAACAGAAGGGCATGAGAGACCGCCAATTATAGAAATTCCGGCCTATCGAGAAAAATTTAAAAAATAACCTTTCTGGGAAGCAATAGAGCCGGCTGAAGGTTTTCTTAAAGCGGTTTGTTTAAAACCGTCCGAACACAATCTGTTTGTGGATCATGCTGTCGGGGCCATGGACGGATGACAAAAAAAAGCCTGGGCCGCATTAGTGGGAGGCTACATTTTCTCACACAAGTTATCGGGTTACGACCCAGGCTGAAAAACAGTTAGTCCAAAAAAAAAGTAAAAATTTATTTCGCATGTCTGCTAACAGAATTAAAATGACTAATCAAGCTTTTTTTTAAAAAATATTTATTTTTTTTTAGTTACGGTCTATTGGCTTTCCTAATATGTTTTTGTGCCTTTGCTTTTAAAAACAAATTATATATGCCCATGAGAATTCCTTCCGGTAGAAACACGAGCACCATGCAGAGAAAAACACCATATGCAATGATGTGATACTGTTTTGCAACGTGGAGTGCTTCGGAAATACAGGTAAGAACTCCGGCACCTAAGAGCGACCCCCAAAGGCTTCCCATCCCGCCGACAATAACCATGGTTACGACCTGGATAGAATAATAGAAATCGTAAGAACTGGGACTGATAAAGGTAATGTAGTGGGCATAAAGACTTCCTGAGATGGATGCGAACATGGCGCTCAAGACAAAAACCTTTACTTTATAATCGGCGGTATTAACCCCCAGGGAGTTTGCAGCCACTTCACTGCCGGATATGGCGCGTAACGCCCGGCCCACCCTGGAGTTAAGTAGATTTCTGGCCGCAAGCATGAACAAAAAAACAAAGGTCCAGATCAGGTAAAAATTTTTCAGATCATTATCAAAGGTCAATCCGCCCATAGTGAGTGGCGGTATCCCCATCAAACCGTCGTGCCCACCGGTGAACTGCTCCAACTCACCCATGAGAATATTGATAATAATACCGAACCCCAGAGTGGCCATTACCAGATAGTGTCCCCGGAGCTTTAAGGACGGATATCCGATCAGATATGCAACAGCTCCCGTGGCCAGCATTCCCACCAGCATGGCCGGCCATAAAGGGAATCCATAGTTCACGGTCAGTACTCCCGAGAAGTAGGATCCCAGGCCGTAAAACGCAGCATGGCCCAATGAAATCTGTCCGGCAAATCCTATCAGCAGGTTCAGCCCCACAACCACAATGGTATTGAGACCGATCACATTCAGAACAATGAAATAATATTTGCTTTCCACAAACAGCGGAAGAATAATAATAATAACTGCCAGTGCTCCGAAAGCGAGAATGTCTTTTTGCTTCAACAGAGTATTCATTGTTTATGAAAAATTTGCCCTAAACTCTTTCCGCCTCCCCGTACCCCATGATTCCCGTAGGTTTGAGAAAAAGAACCAAAAGGAGGATGAAAAATGCGATGGCGTCTTTATATTGAGAGGATACCAGGCCCGCACCCAGTGATTCCAAAAGACCCAAGATTATACCGCCCAGTATTGCACCTGCAAAGTTTCCGTATCCGCCGAGAATGGCCGCGGCAAACCCCTTCAATCCCAGCATGATTCCCGTATCATAGGACGTGGTGGAAATCGGCGCTATTATTATCCCGGCCACCGCACCCAAGGCGCCGCTGAAGGCAAAGGAAAAAAGGGTGATACGATTCACCGAAATGCCCACCAAGGCAGCCGCTCTTCGATTGACCGCTGTTGCCCGCATGGCCTTGCCCATTAATGTTTTCTTAAAAAAATAATGAAGCATCAGCATTACCAGCACGGTAATCGCAAATATCCAGATATGCTGGGGCACTATGGTGCCCCCTCCCAGGAGATGGATCGGGTTTTCACCGGAGAAGGCCGGAACACCGACATTGTCGGTCCCCCAGACCTCCTGAGCGGTTCCCCGAAGAACTTCCGATATTCCGATTGTCAAAAAAATAAGAACGATGATCTGTTTTGACCGGGCATGTCGTATGGGTCCTATCTCTATGAGGGCTCCGATGAGGGCAACCCCGGCCGTGGATATAAAAAAGGAAATAATCAGTTTAACCTTGAGAAGAACCACCAGGGTGTACATAAACATGCCGCCAAGGGATATGAATTCACACTGGGCAAAATTGACAATTCCGGTGGCGTTATGGATGATATTAAACCCCATGGCCACAATGGCGTAAATAGCGCCAATGGTCAAACCGGTAACGATATACTGCGCGATTTGTTGTGAAAAATCCATAAATGTCAACCTTTACGCTTCCCTCCCGTAACCATTTGGGTACCTTCTGGGATGATT
>JAFDEW010000527.1:0-792 GCA_019310125.1 Deltaproteobacteria bacterium
CTGTAATTCTATTTCCTTTCACCGAACATCAGTCTGGAGCAGGCGGCGTGAAAATCGCGGTTTTTCGTAAAAGCCTGTGATAGTCCGACTTTTATCAGAGCCGCTGCTCAGGCGAGGCGTTATGTGTCATAAAAATAAATAATGGCAATACTCCGTTGTACAAAAAAGTTGCTGACCGAATTAAAAACTAAACCATCAGAAGGAGCGACTTCTTCTAGTGAGGTTGGCAGTTGGCACGCAAATCTTTTAAGAATCGATTGAAGGAAATGCATTCTTTTTACAAACGATGCGACGCTCTATTCATTTCTTATACCTGGACTTAAGAAATCCCAGTTTGAAAATTTCCGAGAAGTTTTCGGACAGAATCTATTTAAAAATCTTCTTTGGGAAAACTTCCCACAGAATCAAATCGAGATTGTACTTGATGAACATCGTGAGATTATAATCGCAAAGACAAATAATCCGAGTGTGCTGGGCTCAATAAACGATCTTGCCTTTCAATTGAAATATCAAATTGCTGCAATGGGTGGACTTGTTAATGTCGATCTTGCCGAATTAAACCATGGATTAAATCGTATTCCCATGAGCGCCATAAAGGAAGTATATAGTATCTATGAATTAACGAAATTATTAAATAAATTGAGCACATAACATCCTCCTGGAACAGACGGCAGGAAAACCGCGGTTTTTCGTAAAGGTTTACCTAAATCCGATACAATATCGGGCCGCTGCTCAGGCGGGCGATATGTGAGAAAAAAATGAAACCGGGCAATGGGTATCAAATTAAGATTA
>JAFDEW010000527.1:798-2107 GCA_019310125.1 Deltaproteobacteria bacterium
AAGATTACGTTATCTACAAAACCTCCAATTTGGAGGCGGTTTCTCATACCTGGCAATTACAATTTTTCTGACTTTCACAGAGCAATTCAAGACGTTATGGGATGGGATGAAAGTCATTTACATGAATTTGAAGTGATAAATCCCATTACAGGCCAAAAGGAGTATATAGGGATTCCAGAAGAAAATGATGATGAAATCATCTCAGGCGACAAAAGAAGGGTTTCAGATATTTTCTCAATGGATAATTGCAAAGGAAAATATTTTTATGATTTTGGTGATTACTGGGCCCATCTCATTGAATTAGAAAAAGTATTTCAAATTGAGAGAAATAAAAAATATCCAATTTGCATTCAGGGAGAAGGCACAAGTCCTCCGGAAGATTGTGGAGGGCTTTCAGCGTACTTCGATTTGTTAGACTATTCAACAAAGGGAGAGTATCCTGGAGATGAATTCCCTGTCCTTTGGCAAAGGCATCTTGAGAACTCTTTTCAGGCTGAAAATGTTTATTTCCGAAAGCCATTAACAAATATTGCCTCTGAGGAAGAATGCCAACTATGGATGAGAAAACTGCTTCAGGGAAAAATATGTGAGGTTGAACTTAAGCAAGATCTTTGTGCTCAAATGCCATATGAAGATATTGAGTTGCTGTATGAATGAGAGGACTTACGGGATGCCCCTAATATAATAAGTTTCTATTTTATCTATGGGCGGTGAATGGGGATCGGACCACAACATCATCTTGATATGATAAATAAAACGTTTAAAATTTACGTCAAGCAAGGGAATGATAAATAATACTGCGAAGGGGCGTCATCATTTTCCCCAAGTCGGGGGTGCACAGCATATCATGGTCGTTATTTTACCATACAGTTGGTTTGTGGATTGTTGTACCAGGAATGGGATCAGGTAATTGAGATGCGGCCAAAACACCTTTTCTGACTCGCTTGGTGAAATCCGAGTATTTAAGAAGTTCTCTTGACGGGTGTATTTTCCCAGGAGTTATTAGTCCTATTTTCTTTTTATGCAATTCCTTTATAAGCCTAAGTGATTCGGATAAGTCGCTATCATTAGACACAATTACAGCACAATCATAAAGATCAAGCCAAGCATCATTTAATAGTTGCACCGCAAGATTAACATCAGACCCCTTCTCCTCGGTCTTGATGATAGTTACAAATTTAATATTTTTTCTGAAGAGGTTTTTATCGATCGGATATGCCAGCGGTTTAAAGACATTGTGACTTAGAAACTTACCGTAGTAAACTGAAATTTCAGGGATGTATTTTTTAAGCGCTCTTATATACGTTTT
>JAFDEW010000244.1 GCA_019310125.1 Deltaproteobacteria bacterium
CGGGTAAAAGGTTCCTTGTATTTTACCAGTCCAAAGTCGTTTAACACACGGGTATAATACCTTGAATAGAGCAGATGTAAAATAGCATGCTCAACGCCGCCGATATATTGATCCACGGGCATCCAGTAATCCACGGCAGTTTTGTCAAACATGCCCGTGTCACAATTCGGGCTGCAGTATCTTTCATAATACCATGAGGATTCCACGAAGGTGTCCATTGTATCGGTCTCTCTTCTGGCCTCAGGGCTGCCACAAACCGGACAGGTTGCCCTTGCAAAATAATCAAGAGCCCCAAGCGGCGACTTTCCGCCGTCCAGAAGATCGACATCTTCCGGGAGCAGAATGGGAAGGTCCTGCTCCGGAACGGGCACAATACCGCACGTTTTACAATGAATTATTGGAATCGGCGCACCCCAGTATCGCTGCCTTGAAATACCCCAGTCCCTCAACCGGAAACTTGTGGTCTTTTTGCCCAGTCCTTCCTGCTCCAGAAAAGAAGCGATTTCGTCAAGGGCCGTAACGTTATCCATTCCATTAAACCGACCGGAATTGACCATCACCCCTTCACCGGTGTATGCTTCGGTCATGGTAGCGGAATCCAGATCGTCATCATGCGGTTTTACGACCACCACGATATCCAGGTTGTATTTTCGAGCAAAATCGAAATCCCGCTGGTCATGCGCCGGAACGGACATAACCGCTCCCGTGCCATACTCCATAAGTGCAAAGTTTGCTGTATAAATCGGCATGCGCAAGCCGCTCAAGGGATTGATGCAATAGGCGCCGGTAAAGACGCCCTCTTTCTCATAAGTCTCCACCGCCCTGCTGGATCGGTCCTGCAAGGATATACGCTCGACAAATTCACGAATTTTGTCTTCCTGGAGCGTCCCTTTGGACAAACGGAACACCAGCGGGTGCTCCGGAGCAAGACACATGAATGTTGCCCCATAAACCGTATCCTGCCGGGTGGTAAAAACCGGTATCTGCTCATCTGTATTCTCTATGGGAAACCGAATTTCCGCACCCACACTCTTTCCAATCCAGTTCTTCTGCATGGTGATAACCTTTTCAGGCCATCCGGGAAGCTTGTCGCAATATGCCAGCAGATCTTCCGCATAATCTGTAATACGGAAAAACCATTGCCAGAGTTTTTTCTGCCGAACCATCTGACCACAGCGCCAGCACATACCGGCTTCCACCTGCTCGTTGGCCAGAACCGTCTGGCAGTGTTCACACCAGTTCAAAAAAGATTCCTTGCGATAGACCATTCCCTTTTCGTACATTTTTAAAAAAAGCCACTGTTCCCACCGGTAATATTCAGGCGTGCAAGTGGCGATTTCCCTGTCCCAGTCGTAGGAAAAACCGATTCGCTTCAACTGAGATCTCATGGTATCAATGTTTTCATAGGTCCATTTGGCGGGATGGATATTGTTCGCAATTGCAGCGTTTTCCGCCGGCATACCGAATGCGTCCCATCCCATGGGATGAAGAACATTGAATCCTTGCATTCTTTTGTACCTTGCAACCACATCACCGATGGTATAGTTCCTCACATGTCCCATGTGTATATTGCCGGAAGGATAGGGAAACATTTCGAGAAGATAATATTTTTCCTTACCACGGTCCTCTTTGACCTTAAAAAGCCCCGATGTTTCCCAGAAATTTTGCCACTTGGATTCTATGGTTTTAGGATGGTATCTTTCCTCCATTGTATCTATACTACCTCGCTTGTACGATTTAGGCGCTTATTAAAGCAGACGGTCTCGTAAAAAGTCCAACTTCTGCGTTGTGCTGCATTTCGCAATCATTCAACGTACGAAAAGTACGCCTCATAATTACAAAATTTGCGACGCCTTTTTATCCCGAGAGAGGTTTATCAAAGCAACATCAACAACATATTGTCGATGTTAAAATATCCAATGATCAAGTGGAAAATGCTTGATACTTGAAAATTGGATATTGAGAATTCGACATTGGATATTACTGTTTCAAAAGAGCCACATTTTCAAAGCATTTGCTTGGGAAATGCATAATTTCTTATTGCAACAGATTAATTTCACATGCCACAAAGCGATATAAATAGCAAGCGATAAGAAATCGTTTGACTTGTATATAACAATTTCATATTCATTAATAAAGCAACTGCTTGAGATAATATATATATCAATTCGTTCGGTTCGGAAACAATCCTTTTATCCCTGAGATAAAAGAATCAATCCCGGTGTAAAAGGACCCATATGTTATGAGCAAAATCCTTATTAATGCCATAGATCCTGAGGAATGCAGGATTGCAAAAGTAAAAGATATGAAACTCGAAGAATTTCATATCGAAAGTGCCGCAAGGGAAATTATTCACGGCAATATTTACAAAGCCGTTATTTCACGTGTTGAGCCGAGCCTCCAAGCCATATTCGTAGATTACGGGGCGGATCGCCATGGATTTCTTCAGAAGCATGAAATCCATAGCGAGTATTTTCAGGACAATCTTTCAAAAGACAAATCCATAACAAAAATGGTGAGGCGCGGCCAGGAACTCCTGGTGCAGGTCATAAAAGACCCGTTCATGAAAAAAGGGGCCATGCTCACAACCTTCATATCTCTCCCGGGAAGATACCTGGTGCTTATGCCCGGAAGCAACAACCGGGGCATTTCACGCAAAATAGAAGAGGAAGATGAGCGAAGCCGACTTAAAGATATGATCAACAATCTCAAATTGCCTGAAGGATTAGGCATCATCGTCCGAACCGCGGGAATAAACTGTACCAAAATGAGCATGTCCAGGGATTTAAGATATCTGCTGCGGCTCTGGAAAAACATCAAAAAAGATGTGGCCGAAGCAACCCCTCCGGTATTAATTTACAAAGAGCAAAACCTTGTTTTAAGATCCATACGCGACTATTTCACCTCCGATGTGAACGAAATCCTCATAGATGATGTCACAGTATATCACGAAGTTAAAAAGTTTGTTAAAATCATTTCCCCAAAACATACCCAGATTGTCAAACACTATAAAACGGACCGGCCCATATTCACAAAATACCAGTTGGAGGAACAGATTGCATCCATTTATGGAAGCCGTGTCAAATTAAAATCCGGGGGGACTATTATAATAACACAGACAGAAGCGCTGGTTGCCATTGACGTCAATTCGGGAAAGGCCACTCAAAAAAAATCAATTGAGCAGACTGCGCTTCAGACCAATATTGAAGCCGCCGAGGAAATTTCCCGGCAGCTGCGACTCAGAGATTTGGGCGGGCTTATCGTGATTGATTTTATCGACATGAGAGATTCCAAACATAAATTAGAAGTTTTCAGGGCCGTGAGAAACAATGTAAAATACGACAAGGCCAAAACAAAGATCGGCAAAATTTCATTGTTCGGACTCATGGAAATGTCAAGACAGCGGCTCAGGCCCTCAATTGAATTCAGCAGTTTTGAATCCTGCAGCCATTGCGGAGGCAAAGGACTTATCCTTTCCACTGAGATGCTGGTCCTCGACTTTCTCCGCAAACTTCGTCTTGAAACCTTAAAAGACAACATCTCAAAAGTAAAAGGAATCGTTCCACCGGTAGTGGCCGACTATCTTTTGAATAAAAAACGCAAGGAGATTCTTGACCTGGAAATAAGGCGCAATCTTTCCATCACCATCCAAGGAGACAATACGTTAGTCCACGGAATGAGTGAGATTATTTGTGAAGAGTAACACACGAACCTGACCCGAACAAGCCCGCCCTTCTACCGAACGAATTGCGGAGTAAGGCGGCCGGGCCGAAACCCAAAACCATGTGACGCCCGGACACAAAAACACCAAGGATTTCATCAAAGTCATGCCCAAAAAGCCCTCTGAAATATCAAGCAAATCCATTGGAATTCTAGCAAGTTGTATTATCCTTGTCGCAGTTGCCGGTTTATGTCTCTGGTTAATGAAAAATGCAAAGGTACCCTCTCAAAACATGCCTGAAAAAGTTCATACGCCTGCAACAGGAGAGACGGTCATTGATTACAATAACATCGAAAAAGACAAAGCTCTCATGGCCCTTATGCAAAAGCGCAAGGCAGAATATGGAATTGAAAAAGGGATTGATATGATAACAAAATCTGATGAATCCTTTAAAATAGGTGATTCAACGGTCTCCATGCAGGAGATTTTGGATAAAATACGGATTAACCGTGGCGATATTGTTGAAAAAGACCTCAAGTCAAACAAAATGGATTCCATGAAAAATTCAGAATCATTTGGAATACACGTTGTTCAGCCCGGTGACAATATCTGGAATATACATTTTAATTTCCTAAAAGATTATTTTGCTCATAAAGGCATCTCCCTGTCACCACTCGCCGATGAATCTGCAAGAGGGGGGCAAAGTTCGGGAGTTGGCAAACTTCTTAAATTTTCTGAAAGTACGGTTAACATTTATAACATAAAAGAACGTGAAATAGATGTTGAGCTTAACCTGATCTATCCTTTGAGCAAGGTGGTTATTTATAATATGGACCAAATTTTTGCACTTCTGGATCTCATCGATTACGAACACGTAAATCGCATTCAATTTGATGGGGATACGCTTTGGATCCCGCCAAATTAATTTGAACAAAACTCGGACCCAGAGTACCTGATACACCGTCATTCCTGTATTCCAGGCTTCCAGCATCCCGAGGTAATTTTTAACTCAAATCCATTGATGGTTAAGCCGATTCTATGGGCCATGTTTTCTGTAATGAAATAAACATTTGACGTATGGAATCAATTGCAGTATATCAGCGCCGTTTTAATAATTTAAATTATGAGATAGTGTCCGTCCATAAATGAGGATTTTTGTTCAAGATCAAGGCATGCGAAAAAAATAACCGCAGACATATAGTTGATATTTCGAGGATTATTTTTTGAGCATAACGCAGAGATTGGGCAAAAAGACCATTTATGGACGGACACGAGATAACATTTTAGTTTTTTGAAACAGTATCCCTTGGTGCATCATTGAATTTTTATTGAGAAATCGCGCTCAAAGCGGATAAAGTTCGTGGGAAATCCATGGGGTTCAAAAAACTAAGCGAAAACCTTATAAGGAGGAGCTATTTTGATAGATATCGCTTATGCAATGGGCACTGGCGGAGGTATTACAGGCCAGGGGGCAGGAGGATTTTCATCACTGATCCCGATTATCCTGATGTTCGTTATATTCTATTTTCTGCTTATTCGACCCCAGCAGAAAAAAACCAAAGAACATCGTGAAATGATAAACCAGCTTAAAAAAGGAGACCGCATCGTTACAAGCGGAGGTCTTCACGGTCGAATTACCGCCGTAAATGATGCCACGATGACGGTTGAAATAGCGGACAGGGTCCGGGTAAAGGTTGCCCGAGGCAATGTCGGCCAGGTAGTCCAGACTACATCACAGACCCAGGAAACAAAAAAAAAGAAGAACTGATTCAACCAGCGGTCCTTATTTGCAAAAATTGGCTGATTTTTTTTCTTTGCGATAACTTATGCACAGGTTTTATCCGCCTTCGGCGTGACGGACTCCCATCTCAAGCGTGGATTAGTGGCCCTCATTTTATTTTAGGCGTAACTTCAGGAAAGGAAAAGATCATTGAAGAATCTCTCATGGCGGGTTGTTTCCGTTATTGTAGTTATTATCGTTGCCGTTGTTTACATCCTTCCGACCATAAACCCATCTTTGTGGCCGCATAAAAAGATAAACCTGGGGCTCGATCTTCAAGGCGGCATGCACCTCGCACTTGAAGTGGATACGGAAAAAGCCGTGGAAAGCACCGTAGAACGTATCAGCCAGGAAATCCGAGGTTTTTTAAAGAAGGAGCACATCCGGCATATCAGCTTGAATCGTATCGATGGAAGCCGCATTTCCGTGGAGTTGCAAGGCCAGGAAAATATCGACAAATTTGAGAAGCTGCTCGACAACGAATTCAAAAATTTGCGTATCCTTTCAAGATCAACCCATAACGAAATCCTTACAATGATGCTGGATCTCCCTGACAAAGAGTCCCGTCAAATCAAGAAACTGGCAACCGAACAGGCCCTCGAAACCATTAGAAACCGGATCGACCAGTTTGGCGTGAGTGAACCGGATATTCGACTACAGGGTGAAAAACGGATACTTATCCAACTCCCCGGAATCAAAGATACAAAAAGGGCCAAAGATCTTATCGGACGGACCGCTCTTTTAGAATTCAAACTGGTGGATGAAACCCATGATTTAAATTCCGCC
>JAFDEW010000245.1 GCA_019310125.1 Deltaproteobacteria bacterium
TGGGTTAACATATAAACCAAAAGTTGGTTAAGTGTTTCCTGTTTAAAGGGTGACGGCACGATTTCACCGGCACCGGCGTATTCAATATGACAACTAAAGCCACAGACATCAGTTGTCAGGACCGGTAATCCTGCCGCCATTGCCTCGATTAAAACCGTGCCAGTATTTTCACGATATGCCGGGTGAAATAAAAGGTCAGATGCGAATAAAAATCGTGAAACGTCTTCACGACCGCCGACGAAACGGACGTTGTCCGCAATGCCCAGTCGCCAAGCCAACCATTGAAAAAATCTTGGATTATCCTGCCCAACTATCAATAAAATTGTTTTATCACGCAGGACCTTGGGTAAATCATGAATGGCACGGATGGCGCGATCCACTCCCTTGGTTTTAAAACCGGAGCCAACCAGCAAAACCATATTTGTTTCCATTCCAATATTTATTTCTCGGCGTAGTTCTTCGCGAATCTTATTGAGATTGGGGGGTGCCAGGCGATCCCTAGAAATTCCGGG
The DNA here is from genome assembly GCA_019310125.1 of Deltaproteobacteria bacterium. GTDB lineage: Bacteria > Desulfobacterota > Desulfobacteria > Desulfobacterales > UBA11574 > S5133MH16. Next base: position 513 of record JAFDEW010000245.1, read on the forward strand.
AGGGAGTAAATGAAACCGATGTTCAGGTGTGTTATAATACTGCATAAAGATAGTTTTTTCCTTTTCGGAGAGCAATAAAATATCTGTTATAGAGGATCTGTCGAAAACGGCTTTCTCCATGCGCAAATAACTTCGGCAACGTTCCGTCATACGATATAAGAAGCTTTTTTCATCAGCCTTGGCGGCATAACAGGTATCCGCCGCATAATAAACATCCAATCCCGGCATTTTAATGAATCCCACAACAGCATCATAATGACCAGCGGCTACGAACGGGTTGAGCTTTTCCGCCAGTGATTCACGGCGCCGGTGATTGGTAACCCCCTGAACGGGAAGCATTTTAACCTGTATCCCATCAGGAATTTCCCCTTCCCAATATGCGGTATATACATCCACTTGATGGCCACGAGTTATACAAACTTTGGCGATCTTAAGAAAATATTGCTGCTGTCCACCAAAGGGAAAATATTTATACAGGCAAAATGCAAATTTCATTTTTCATCTGTTAAAAAAGATTTATAAAATCTGTTTAGCATTTTTTTAAGATAAGTCAACAGGAAGGCGAAAGCTAACACGGTAAATACGTTTGACAAACAATCGGCTTTCGGCTGTTTATCATCATCCGTAAAGAAGAGTTGTTTCTTTTTGGTTGATTATATTGATTGCTTTAGGCATCAAAAGGTCATCAACAATTATAACGCCTTAGCAAAAAAGGAAACTTTACAAAAAGTGCAAGATGATCGGACTGCTCGCGGGATATATTGGATGTTTAATTTGACAACCAGATCCAATAACCTATTGATAGTGGTGGTTTTAATCATCTATTTGGTTTCCGGTATAACGGTCATTAAAAAGGCGAAGGAAAATCGTACCGCATTTCTGCGCTGGTCTGATCACACTGAAATGATTAAACACAGGAAGATGATCTATGGTGCGGAAGGCGGGAGTTATCCAAACCTTCCCTTAATGCTGATGATTCTTATGCCTTTCCATAAAATGGTTCCCATGGGACGTAAGCTTCTATTGTTTAATTATAATACCGTCTTTTTTTGTATAAAAAGCAGTGGAAACAGCGTTGCGTTTTGAAATGTACATATGATACTTATTGCTAAATTCCACTCTGTTATCTACGACGTCTGAAAAAACACCTGAGATTCCGAGAATAAGTTCACAGACTTCCCGCACTCCGCACTGTGACCCGCTGTTTGCACTGATATAATCACATAATCCTTTTTCTTTAACATATGTTTCGAAAAGTGGTCCGGCGCCTCTTCTGATTAGAAATCTCAGGCCGCAATGGCTGGCGATGGAAAGGTCTAAAACATCATCAAAAACAAATGCCACCTGATCCGGCTGGAGGTTGTGTGTTATTTGAATATGGTTTAACGCTTCAATTTTATGTAATAAATTGTAATAGACAAAGTGAAGGTGCTCTCTTTTGGAAAATTGAGATGCAGACGGGTTGTTTTGGCCGGTAATAATACCAAAAAAGGGAAGCTCGTTATTTTTTAGAAAATGTCCAAACCTCAACAGGTTTGTCCCCATTGAGTCCGGTTCCGTATAAGTACTGCTTGTTTCCTTTCCTTTTATACCCGCATTAAATACGCCGTCCCAGTCGAACAGGTAGGCTTTGATATGTCTCAGTTTTTCTATGATATCGATATAAGGGGTGATAAATTCACCCCCCAAATTTGAAAAAATGTCTTCTATATTCATCAGACAATCAGATTCATTTTAATCAGGTCCTGAACATCAATCATGCCGATAAGCTTATCATTTTCCAGCACGATGATATTATCAACCTTTCTCTGTTTGAATATCTCAACAGCATCGTACAGCAGACTATCTCCGTTGATTGTAATCGGTTGGTTATATGAAAAATCCGACATTTTTTTGCTTAAGATGGTTTTTCCATTCTTTTCAAGCTGTCTTCTTAAATCACCATCAGTAAACACTCCCAGCACTTTCCCATTATCAACAATGGCAACAGCTCCCAATCCGGATTCGGTCATTTGCACAATCGAATCCAACACCGTATCATCCAAAGTTGCGACAGGATTTGCCTCTCTTATTACTTCTCTAACTCTGATTGTCATCAACTGCGTGTGTTCCGTGAATTGCCGGGTTCCTAAAGTTGTAAAAACGTTTTCAGTCAACAGTTTCATAACTTTCCAGGGTACAGTGCAGGTGTGTACGCCAAGATTTATGGCATTCCTCACATGTTCCGGGTGCCTCACAGAAGAAAACATGATTTTTGTATGGTAACCGTAATGGTCTACAGCCTTCACACACTGTTTTATCAGTTCAAGTGCATCATGGCCTTGGTCCTGCAAGCGGCCCACCAGAGGGGTCACATAATCGGCTCCTGCGGCCATTGCCATGTAAGCTTGTTGTAAGGTGTAAACAAGATGGATGTTCACCTTTATACCTTCATCTTTGAGCATTTTACAGGCTTTAACCCCATCAATGGAGACCGGTATTTTGAATACGGTTCTTTCTGTATCCAATCCGAGGTTTAAAAGACGGTGTGCCTCTTTGTATATTTCATCGCATGTTTCCCCCAGCGCTTCAATCTGTAGCACCGGCATCATAGCGGCTAATTTCAGAATTGTACCGTCTATATCGGTTATGCCGTGCCGATGCATGAACGTGGGAGTGGTCGTAAGTCCTGCAAGAAAGCCGAGCTCAAACGCCTCTTCTATCTCCTTTACATCTGCTGAATCTAAATATAATTCCATAATAATTCACTTTTGTTATGGGTTTCTATATTTTACCTCTATCTCATGAATTTCCAGTAATGGTTTTAAAAACTCTTCAAGATCAAATACACTGAGCTGACTTGAGGCATCACATAAAGCCTTTTGAGGCTCAGGGTGAGTCTCTATGAAAATCCCATCTACACCTGCTGCAACACCTGATCTTGACAAAACAGGAAGAAACTCCTTAGACCCTCCTTTTGGGTCTGCACTGGGAATCCCGTATCTTCGTACAGAGTGGGTGATATCAAAAACTACGGGAAAGCCTGTCTGATTTAAATGAAAAAAACTTCTGGGATCCACGATCAAATCATTGTATCCAAACGAATATCCTCTTTCAGTTAATATGATTTGTTCGTTTCCGCTATCTATGACTTTCTGAACGGGTTTTGCCATATTTTCAGGGGCCAAAAACTGCCCGTGCTTTATGTTGATCACTTTTCCTGTTCTGGCAACTGCTTCCAGAAGATCTGTCTGCATGCATAAGTAGGCCGGTATCTGTATAACATCTAGAAATTCTGCTGCTTGGGCAACCTGTTGTGGATAGTGAACATCTGAAAGAATCGGAAAATTGAACTCCTGCTTTATCCTGCATAAGAGTTCAATCCCTTTGTCCAGCCCAGGTCCCCTGTAATTCTGGGCGGTACTACGATTATCTTTTTGAAATGAGGATTTATAAATAACAGGCAAATCCAGTTTTTCAGAGACTTGTTTTAAAACATCCGCTGTTTTGAGCATGATGCGCTCTTCCTCAATGACGCAGGGACCTGAAATGAGGAATAACTGATCAGCACCACAGGAGATATCGCCAACCTGAACAATTCTTTTTTTCATAAGATTTTAAAATAGTTTTTAAATTTTGATAAACCTTTATTCATCGCCAGGAGTATGACCGAAAGACCATTTTTTGTCAATATTTAAAACACACTTTAAAACCGGTCGGCAACAGTAAAACAATACACCACCCACTACCGAGCCTGACCCAATAAGCGCTAATTTGTTTTGTAAACATTCACAGGTTACATTTAAGCCGTACAGGGTTGTTTTGAAAGATGAACGTCCAACATCGAACATTGAACATCGAACGTCGAATAATGATGTCGCTCCGCTCCTCAAATTATTCTAAAATCGAATGAAAAACAAACATCCAATACCAAACATTCAACAGCTATTTCTTTTTCTTTTCAGCCGTTTTGATACTCGCAACAAAAAACTTAATTAATTATTCTGTTTCCT
>JAFDEW010000246.1 GCA_019310125.1 Deltaproteobacteria bacterium
ACGTATTGCCGGTCTGTTGATTACCGGCAAGGTTGTGCATACCAAACACGGAGACCCCATGGAATTTCTGACGTTTGAAGATGAGACCGGTCTGGTGGAAACCACGTTTTTCCCAAAAGCCTATGGCCGTTTTTGCGCCATTCTGGATAAAAGCCGGCCGTTCATGCTCTCTGGCAAGGTGGAGGAGGATTTCGGTGCTGTGACCCTGACCGTGGAGCGGGTGGATTGTATTCAAAGGTTTTGCTGATGAAAAAACACGATATACGTAAAAACGAGCGAGACGCTTTTGCCTTTTATTTACCGTTAGTTACTGTTAATAGAGATTAGGTTTGTTTGCTTGATTCATCCTGACGATAGCGGCATATAAGCTCCGAGACACATGAGGAACCTGTTTATATAATGCCTGTTGGAAAACTGAAAAAAATTAACATTCAAACTTTAAAGAGGTATTGATTTTTTCAAAATAATAGGGTACAGAAATTTGGAATAATTGAACAGGGGATGACGCTATGGATCAATGTGTTTTGCTCAATGCCGACTATACTTTTCTGAATGTTGTAAACTGGAAAAGGGCCATGTGTCTGATCGCAAAGGGTAAAGTGCAGGTGATAAAGCATTCTGAAAGATTAATCAGAACCGCTGAAGGGCTTGCCGTTAAAGTTCCTGCGGTAATGAGGCTGATAAAGCTTATCAGAACACTTTACATCAACAGGGTCCCTTTCAGCAAAAAGAACGTGCTTATTCGGGACGGATTCAAATGTGCGTATTGCGGCGGTGAAAAAAGAAAATTGACAATTGACCATATAATTCCCAAATCCAGGGGAGGTAAAACAGATTTCGAAAACTGTGTCGCTTCCTGTCGGTCGTGTAACAATAAGAAAGGAAGTCAACTCCCCTCGGAAGCCAATATGTATCTTAAAGTCAAAACGTATCAACCGACTATTGCCGAGTTCCTGATATTGAAAGTCAAGAAACTGGGTATTAATGCCGTTCTGAGAGATCTTGGCGTGTATTAGAACCGGTTCCAGATCCAGTCCAAAAAAACAACAGTCGTTTTTAACATCAATAGGCCCGAACAAGATATTGTTCGGGCTTTTTGCTGGATTGGCTCGGGCTTAGGGGTGGTTAAGCACAAGTTTCAGTCGGTTGGAAAGAGATATACGCCGTCGTGGAGCGTTTTTCCTGTATTGGGATTCAAATGCGTTTGCCCTGTCATGTTGCACCTATTTTCTTGACAGAAGACGGTTTTGCAAGTATTTTTGAGATTTTGTCACCAGTGGGCTCTATAAACTGTTACCCTAAATGATCGTAAACAAAATGGAAAAAATATTTAAGTTTTACAAAGATTGAATCTCATCTCAATTAAAATCCGAATTTGGAGGATGTATGGACTATAAAAAAACACTCAACCTTCCCAGCACAAAATTTCCCATGAAAGCCAGTCTTGCCAAGCGGGAACCCGGGCAGCTTAAAATCTGGGATGAGGAAGGTTTATACGAAAAAATCAGACAGGCATCCAAAGGCCGTGAAAAGTTTATATTGCACGATGGCCCCCCTTACGCAAACGGTCATATCCATATCGGCACGGCACTCAATAAGATCTTGAAGGATATTATTATTCGTTCGCGACAAATGACCGGCTATGACGCCGTTTACGTGCCGGGATGGGATTGTCACGGACTTCCGGTGGAACACAATGTTGAAAAAGAGCTGGGCTCAAAGAAATTAGAAATGTCCCAGGCACAGATTAGAAGGTTATGCCGGGTCTACGCTGAAAAATATATTGATATTCAACGTGAAGAATTCAAGCGCCTGGGTGTCATGGGCGAATGGGATGATCCGTACTTGACCATGAACTACGAATATGAGGCCACCATTGCCCGGGAGTGCGGAAAATTCGCATCCCAGGGCAGCCTGTTCAGGAGCAAAAAACCGATCCACTGGTGCTGCAGCTGTAAAACCGCCCTTGCAGAGGCCGAGATAGAATATCAGGATGAATCATCATCGTCCATCTTTGTTAAATTCCCCTTAAAAGACGATTTGAGCGCAGAGATTCCCGGCCTGGGTGATAAAAAGGTTTTTGTCGTCATATGGACAACAACACCGTGGACTCTTCCGGCAAACCTTGCCGTGGCGCTTCATCCGGATATTATTTATGTGGCGGTTGACACGAAAAACGGAGACGTGCTGATCCTGGCAAAAGAACTTGTGGAAAACTGTATGAAAACCTTTGGTTTTTCAGATTTTTCCATACTTGCCGAAATTCAGGCTGACCGTCTTGAACGAAAGAAATGTCTGCATCCGTTATATGATCGCGAGTCCTTAATTATCCTGGGTTCCCATGTAACTCTGGATGCCGGCACCGGTTGTGTACACACCGCACCCGGCCATGGACGTGAAGACTATGATGTGGGCCTTTTGTATGATTTGGATGCGTATTCTCCTGTAGATGACAGGGGGTGTTTTACGGAAGAAGCTGATTTTTTCAGCGGTCAGTTCGTTTTCAAGGCCAATACGGATATCATTGCCCGGTTGCGGGAAAATGGCCTTCTTATGGTTCAGGAGACAATGGAACATTCTTATCCCCACTGCTGGCGGTGTAAAAAGCCTGTGATTTTCAGGGCCACCCCCCAGTGGTTTATTTCCATGGACAAAACCGGCTTAAGAAAAAAATCCCTTGAAGAGATCGACAGGGTCACTTGGATACCAAATTGGGGAAGAGAAAGAATCTACGGAATGATTGAAAACAGACCGGACTGGTGCGTATCCCGGCAGCGTGCCTGGGGGGTTCCCATAGCGATTTTTTATTGTGAAAAATGCGGCGCCTTACTCATAACCCCGGAAATAATAGATCGAATATATACGAAATTTAAAGAGCATGGCGCCGACATCTGGTTTGAAAAAGATGCAAAGGAATTTCTTCCCGAGGATGCCGTCTGCGGGCAGTGCGGCCATACCACATTTATTAAGGAAGACGATATCCTGGATGTATGGTTTGATTCCGGTGTGAGCCACGCTGCGGTGCTTGAACGGCGCCCCCGTTTGAAGTGGCCCGCCGATCTTTATCTTGAGGGGAGCGATCAACACCGGGGATGGTTTCACAGCTCACTCCTAACGGCTGTTGGGACACGAGGGGCGGCGCCATTTAAATCGGTATTGACCCATGGGTTTGTTGTGGATGCAAAAGGCAAAAAGATGTCCAAGTCTTTAGGGAATGTGGTTGCTCCGGATGAGGTGATCCGAAAACACGGGGCGGAAATTCTCCGTCTCTGGGTCTCGGCATCCGATTACCGGGATGACATTCGTATTTCTGAAAACATCTTGAAACAGTTGAGTGATGCCTACCGGAGAATCAGAAATACCAGCAGATTTATGCTGGGCAATCTATATGACTTCGATCCTGAAAAACATGCCGTCTCCTATGATTCTATGACGGAAATCGACAGGTTTGCACTGCATCGGCTCCAAGAGTTGATTGAGCGGACACTCAAAGCATATGATACCTATGAATTTCATATTATCTACCATGCGCTGTACAATTATTGCATTGTCGATCTTTCGGCGTTCTACCTTGATATTCTTAAGGACAGGTTATACACATTACCGCCTGAATCAGCAGGCAGAAGAAGCGCACAGACCGTTATCCACATTTTGCTGGACACCATGGCAAGGCTCATGGCGCCGATACTTGCTTTTACCGCAGAAGAGATATGGAGCTATATGCCGGGAAGTAAAGAAAATGAACCCAGTGTTCACCTGGCGTCTCTTCCTCAAGTAACCGAAGCATGGAAGGATCAAGAAATGGCAAAAAAGTGGAAACGAATCCTTGACGTTCGCGGCGATGTTACAAAGGCCCTTGAGGAAGCCAGAGTTAAAAAGCTGATCGGTCATTCCCTTGATGCGGTTGTTACCCTTTACACAGATAATGACCTGTATGATTTACTTCACCCCTATGAAAATGAATTAGGCACCATATTTATTGTTTCCGAAGCATCTCTGGTGAATGGGGGAAATCCTGCCGGCGCTTTTGAGAGCCAGGACATCGACAACTTATCAATTTTAGTTGAACCGGCAACCGGTGACAAGTGCGAACGGTGCTGGATATATGACGTTTCTATTGGAACCAGTTCGGAACATCCAACCATTTGCAGCCGGTGTCAGAATAGTCTCAAGGAATTAAACCCTAACGTTGCATAAACAACATGGCTAAAAGAGGATCAACTATACGATTTTAAAACAAAAAACATATAAACACTTCCCTTTTTGATTTCTAACCCTTGATGAATTCAAAGGATAGTGACTATTTGATGCCATGTTGTTTACCCTACGGGAAAGCCGGAGGACTCCAGATCCTTCGTTGCCAAGGGTTCGCAGTAGATTTACTACGGCTGGTACCTTACTGAAAGATAGATGTTGGGCCAGCGAGCGAGCCTTATAGGTGAGCTCGCTCGCCTGCCCAACTCGATAACTCGGAGCACAATGAATTATTTTTAAA
>JAFDEW010000247.1 GCA_019310125.1 Deltaproteobacteria bacterium
TCATAGTTATAGATCAGTGAGATATGGCCTGTCGGGATGAGTTCGAGCCGGAAATTATTAATTTTTACGATCCTGAGTTCATTTTTCCCGAATATGGTTCCGGATACCGTGTTGGTCGTCTCCGTGGTAATCACCCGCACCGTAATCAGGTTGAGATACTCCCCGGATTCATCGCTGGTTGTTTCCGTAACCTTTATTCCTCTATCCTTGGCAAGGACTTGCGCATTGACAAAATTCACATCATCCTTGACCACGTGCGTCAGCAACCCTCTTAAAACCGCGATGGAGACCGGAGCCAGATCAAGGCCTTTGAAATCGCCGGCGTACTCAATGATGACTTCCTTTGGAGCGCCTTGGGTGAGCTGGGCCTGGAGACTACCCATCTGATTTGCCAGGGTCAATAGGGGGCCAAGTTTTTTAAGAAGATCACCGGTTACAGAGGGGACATTGACGGCATTTAAGATAGTATCGTTCTTCAGATAATCGATGATCTGGCCGGCCACATGGACCGCCACCTTGGTCTGGGCTTCCTGTGTTGAGGCGCCCAGATGAGGCGTGCAGATCAAATGATCACAATCAAAGAGCCGGCAAACTCCGGGAGGTTCTTTTTCAAAGACATCCAGTGCGGCTCCGGCGACCTTGCCGGACTTCAGAATATCATAAAGATCCGCTTCATTAACAATACCGCCACGGGCACAATTTACGATCATTACACCGTCCTTCATCTGATCAAAAGCCTCTTTGTCGAGCATGCCGGTGGTGCTTTTTAGCTTTGGAACATGTATGGTGATATAGTCAGACCTGCGGTATAACTCTTCCAGGGAAACACTTTCAAAACCGGCCTTTTCAATCTGTTCCGGCGTAACATAGGGATCGTGAACAATGACCTGCATTTTCAGTCCCCGGGCACGATCCGCAACAATGGATCCGATTTTACCAAAGCCAATAACCCCGAGGATCTTGTTGTATATCTCTCTGCCCTGGAGTTTCTTTTTGTCCCATCTTCCTGCCTTCAATGACGCGGTCCCCTCGGGTATATTGCGTGATAAGGAAAGTATCATGGCGATGGCATGTTCGGCGGTTGTTATAACATTACCCCCCGGCGTATTCATTACCACCACACCATGTTTCGTAGCCGCCGGTATATCGACATTGTCAAGACCGATTCCGGCACGCCCCACAACTTTCAATCGAGTTGCCGCTTCCAGAAGATCCTCGGTTACCTTTGTGGCACTTCTGATAACCAGAGCGTCATACTCTCCGATGATATTTTTAAGCTCTTCAGGAGGAAGTCCTGTGTTAACATCGACTTCAATTCCCTCTTCATTCTCAAACATTTTGATACCGGCTTCGCCCAGATTATCACTGACCAATACTTTCATACATGTCCTCCTGAAAAAATTGTTAGTGTCCATCCATTAACGGCATCTTTCGGCCCCCGGCAGCGTTCTCGCTCGTTTTCAATCCTCGAAATAGCGCGCTATGACTGCGGTTGAAAACTCGCTCGGTCCTTGCCGGAAACCAAAATCTACCATTTATGGAAGGACACTGGTTGCCTTTTATGAGACCATCAAAATTGATGAATTCGTAAAAAGTGAAACGTGAAATGTAAAACGACTCCATTTTGTACATTAAGAGGTAATATTAAACCACATATAAACTTTTCACGTTTAACTTTTTCCTTTTTACGGAACTATCAAAATCAAACGATCATTATATTTATTTTTTTTTCATATTCAACCTATAATTTCATTTTCCAGTGTATTTCCAAGAAAAAGGGTCATAAACTTTAAACTTCTGAATCTCTGAACCTCTCATGCCATGGATTCAAGCTTTTTTTGATACGCTGATGCGCTTTGAACATCGTTCAATTCATGGTAACAGGCAACAATAAATCCAAGGCATTGTTTTGAATGTTGAAGTTTTAGAAAAAACGACAGTGCTGTTTCAAAGTCACCCAAATTCATATGGCTTATGCCCAGACACAGGATGAGCTGTTCATTGCCGGGAAAATGTTCCACCCCTTTTGAAAGGATTTGAACCGATTCCCCATAGTCTCTTTTCTTTTGATTTAAAATGCCCAGACCCAGGTAAGCGCGCGGGTCGGGGTGGTAGGTCAACGCTTTTAGGTATAATTTTTCAGCAATGTTATCTTTTCCTTTTATGTCTTGATTCCCCTCATAATCCCCATGATCAAAGGTCATTCCGAGCCTGGAGCAAAAATCGGCATGCATGGGATAAAATTCCTTTTTGTCAATCAGCTCAATGGCGTCCACAATTGCGGGAAGTGATTCATAATGTGCGGCTCTTAATTTTTTTCCAAAGGAGATTACAGCGTCACGGGATAATTTGGCATCGGTTTCAAAATACTTGATATCCTCAATACGATTTAACCATATGTCCTCGGATAGGTTAGATTTTTTTATATATTGGGAATAGAGTTCGGTTCCCGGAAACAAAGAAAGAACAGAAGAATAAATGACCAACGGTTTGATTTTTTTAATCAAATCGATGCTCTCTTGAATGGTTTCCCTGGTTTCGCCAGGTGAGCCATAGATAAAATAGGCCCGTGGTAAGATGCCGTATTTTAAAGTGATGTCAAAAGTTTTTTCGATTTCATGCGTTGTAATTTTCTTGTTCAGATGAGCCCGAATTTTTTCAGAACCGCTTTCTATTCCGTAACTGATTTGAATGCAGCCGGCCTTTCTCATCCAGGAAATGACGTCTTCACTCATATAATTGACCCGGGATATGGCATTCCAGGAGATCTTCAGATTTTTTTGAAGGATTTTTTTACAAATTTGGATCACCCGTTTTTTGTTAACGCTGAACGTGTCATCCGAAAAATAAAAAAAGTTGATCCCCTTTTTATAAAGGAGTTCAATCTCTTCAACAAAATAATCCACCGAATGAAACCTGACCTTCCGGCCCCAGAATTTGGGTGACCCGCAAAATGTGCAGTTTCCCGGACAGCCCCGGGTTAAAGACAGATGCTGGTATTCAAAGTAAGTTGCCGGAATGGGCAGCTGATCAAGATCTTTAATATATTCTGCAGGTTTTGTTCGGACAACCTTGCCGTGTTTTTTGAAAGCAATGCCTCTGATATTTCCTATATGATCATATTCTTTGTTTTCCATGCATCTGATCAGATGTAAAAATGTGTATTCTCCCTCGCCCATGACCACATAATCGATTTCCGGAAAATGGGTTAAAAAATGTTTCCATAAAAAGGTGGGACTGACTCCGCCAAAAACAATTTTCACCTCCGGATTAATTCGTTTGGCAATTTTAGCAATCTCGATGCCTCCCCAACGGTTTGCCTGTAAAATAGAAAATCCTATGACATCCGGCTGTTTTTCAATCAGGATTTCACTAATTTTTTCAGGGGTTTCATTGATTCTGCACCAGTTCAATATTTCGACATCGTAATGATTTTCTTTAAGTACCGCGCCCACGGAGTACATGCCGATGGGCGGAACCACCACATCTTCGGTGTTGGTTCGTTCTTCAAGCCAGTATGGATAGATAAGCAATATTTTCATTTTTCGTTTTTATTAATAGCTTTCTATGGTAAAAATAGAATCATGAAACGATGTTATAATTTGATAGTATAGAAATTTCTTTTTTTGGGACACAGACCCGCCTGCCATTGCAAGGCACGAGCGGGCAGGTGAACACAGATTAAAAAGTTTTTAAATTATAATATTATCTGTGTATATCTGCGAAAATCTGCGTCCTATTTAATTTGAGTCTTTATCATAGTTTGGTCATAATTTAAACATAACATATAAAAAGGAGACCCTATGTTTTTATCCCTTATCCAAAGACGAAGAAGTATTCGTAAATATTCTGAAAAACCCGTTGAGTCGGAAAAAATTGATATGCTCATCGAGGCAGTACTGCGTGCGCCTTCATCCAGAGGGTTTAACCCCTGGGAGTTTGTGGTGGTTACGGACAAAGGGTTGCTCGAAAAACTTTCAACGGCAAAACCGCACGGCGCATCATTTTTAAAAAATGCTCCCCTGGGAATCGTTGTGTGCGCAGATCCTGAAAAATGCGATGTATGGGTTGAGGATGCTTCCATCGCTTCCATCTTTATCCATCTGGCGGCAGAGTCCATCGGGCTCGGAAGCTGCTGGATCCAGATTAGAAAAAGAATGCATGATCAGACAACAACCGCACAGGCATATATCCGCAGTCTTTTAAATATTCCGAAAAATCTGAATGTGGAGTCGATTGTTGCCATTGGGCACCCTGATGAAAAAAAACCGCCTCACCGCAAGGAAGACCTGCAATATAAAAAAGTTCATTATGGGTTGTACGGCAATTGATTCGTTGACATAGCAGGAAATTCTAATTATTAAAGTCAATATTGACGGTCTCGTAAAAAGTCCAACTTCTGCGTTGTGCTGCATTTCGCAATCATTCAACGTACGAAAAGTACGCCTCATGATTACAAAATTTGCACGCCTTGAATTTGAACT
>JAFDEW010000528.1 GCA_019310125.1 Deltaproteobacteria bacterium
GTTCTTGATCTCGTTGAAATCACCTTTGTACTCGTCGGTGATCGGCTCGGGAATATCACCCTTTGAGATCCGGTCCACATACTCCGCCGATACATTAAACGGTGCCGCAAAAGCATCGATCAACTGGTTGACGCCCTGGATGATCCGTTGATAGTTTCCCTCGAATTTGTCCGCATTGGCCCGGGTGTCAAGTTTGCCCTCAACCGTTGCATCTACCAAATTCCGAACGCCGTCGGTGACCTCCATTTCCTTGCTGATATCAAGGACGTACTCAAGTCCGCCTACAATATTACCATCAGAGTCCTTCAGCGGCGCCCCGGTGTAGCGAATCGGAAGCTCGCCGGATGGAAGCTTGGCCGTTGTATCGTTGGTGCAAACACGATTTTCTTGCATGGCCTTTGCCACCTGGCAGTCGGGCGTATTGCAGTGCTCTGTGTTGAAAAGGCTGTAGCACTTCTGCCCAACACAGGCCTCGGGGGTCCTGCCAACAGCACCTGCACCGGCCGGGTTCATGAAAGTGACATTGAACTCTTTGTCAACAGACATGACCGGAGTCGGTAATAGATCAAGGATCTGCATCGAAAGTCTACATTTTTCAATATCAATATCCGACATCTCCTTGTCTTTTCTTTTTACCGAACCGTTTTTTTGTTTTACTGCAGTAATTATCTCTGCCATAACTATTTCCTCCTAAGGTGTTTAAAATATTATAGGTGATGATCTTTCTCAAGCGCCGGCTTGTTCCGGTACGGCCTGTGGTTGTTCTGCTAAAACTTCCACAGGCATCTGAGGACTTTCCGTTTTTACCTTGCTTATCGCCTCAGTTTCCTCACCGGTTAACACCTGATCAACATCGAGAAGGATCTTAACTCCCCCTTCCATTTTGGCCATTCCTAAAATGTACTCGGTATCCATTGATATTCCGAACTGGGGTGTATTTTCGATATCCTCGGCATTAACATTCAACACCTCGGATACCGCATCCACTACCACTCCAACCTGAACGGTTCCCGATTCACTTTCTATTTCCACAACAATGATGCAGGTACGTTCCGTGTAGTCAATAGTCTCCATCCCGAACCTGAGCCTTAAGTCGATTATAGGAATCACTTTGCCCCTCAGGTTGATAACCCCTTTGACTTTGCCTTCCCTTTGTTCCATTGCCTTTACCGCCTGATCCATTTTTTCTGCCAACTTTGCCATTGCTTGTTTACCTCCTTTCTTTATTTGTTTTGTGTAAAATTTAAGTGCGTAAGCATTTTTACGAAAACTGCGGTAAAATCTTGAAAATTGCTGTCAGCATAAGTTAAAAATCGTGGATACAAGGAATGCCCTTGAGATATTGTGTCTTTTTCTCTGTCTGGTAAAATGAGGATGATGCGATGGTCTATAAGCTGATCACGAATCGAAAGAAGGTCCCACAATTCTTTTTTAGAACTTGCCAGGAGAACAGCAATGCCTACGTCAATGGTTTTCTTTTTTAATCTCTGGGAAAGACTTTCAACGGCTTGATGAATCTCCAGATTCTTTTTGGGGATCAACTCGTATAGTATCTCCTTAACCTTTTTTCCGGCACCATTTATTGAATATGAATAAAACAATACTTTCATGAGAGTCTCCGCATTGCTTGGCTTTAAAATAAATTACATTTCCCGCACACTTTTCCATAAAGACATATCAAAATCCGTGCCAGGTATCCTCGAAATAAAAATAACAGTTAATTTTCCAATAATTACAAGTAATTTTAATGATAATGGGGAGACAAATCTGAAGTGAGAAGCGGTCGGGAAGTGTCCTAAATCAAGGACAATATCTCACATTTAGGAATATTGTCCAATTATTAGGACATTTTCAAAAACAAAAATAGGGGTTAGAATTTACGCGAAATATTGTGTTTCTTCATGAGGCCATATAATCTTGAGCGGGAAAGGCCGGATATATTGCAGGAGGCTTTAATGTTTCTTTGTGTATGAGATATAAGATTATGGAAATATTTACATTCCGCTGACTCAATAAATTCACGGAAAGAAGGTAGAGCCACCGGGACAGTGCCATTTTTTTTCGAATCGGCAAAGCTCTCTGTTTGATTTTCAAACGAAGCACGAACCGCCTTAATGCGTATGTGCTCAGGCAATGTGCGTGAACTGGTCAATTCTCTGGAAACAGCCTTTATCGCTGCAGAGTATGCTCACAACCTGCTTCCCGTACACCTGCCTGAGCACATACGCATTAAGGCGGTTCGTGCTTCGTTTGAAAATCAAACAGAGAGCTTTGCCGATTCGAAA
>JAFDEW010000248.1 GCA_019310125.1 Deltaproteobacteria bacterium
GCCTTGCACGCCGATGGCACAGGGTTTCATCTGTACCGCTCTGTCATAAACCGTATCGATCCCCAGCTCCTGAGCCCGCACGATCAGTTCCTGAGTCGCGGGATCAATGGATGCTGCTATGGGATCCGCTAATTTCTTCGGCTTCGCCGCCTTTTCTACTTTTTCTACTGCCATTAGAGGTTCCTCCTCGTCGTTTTATTATTTTTTGTGCATTCTCTTCAGCCGGCCCAACATCTTATTTGCTTTGGATTTTTGCTCTTTTGCCGCGGTCATGGAAACTTCTTCCGGAGCCGCTTCTTTTTTGGCCGACCGCTCATCGCGTTCCTTGGCTCGCTTTTCGCGAATCGCTTCTTCTTCGGCTTCGCGTTTGGCCTTGGCATCGGCTACGGCCTTAGCCTCGGCTGCGGACTTGGCGTCGGCATCGGCTTTGGATTTGGCCTCTGCATCGGCTTTGGCTTTAGCCTCTGCCTCGGCTTTAGCCTTGGCCCCTGCTTCTGCCTTGGCTTTGGCATCTTCTTCAGCCTTGGCCTTAGCCACTGCTTCTGCTTTGGCTTTGGCTTCCGCATCAACTTCGGGCTTTGCTTCCTCTTCAGCCTTGTCTACCGCTTTCTCCTTGGGCGCCGCCTTCTTGGCAGCAACCTTTTTCTGTGGCGCCGCTTTCTTTTCGGCCTTGGGCGCTTCCTTTTTGGCGGGTGCGGCTTTCTTGGGTTCCTCTCCTTCAAGAGTCAAATCCGGCTCCGGTGCAAGAGATGCGAAATCGATGTCAACATCATCCATCTGTTTGCTTATGCCGGCAATATCAGCAGCACTTCCCCCGTTCATCGCCAAATCGATAAAAGCCTTGGTCAGCCTTACGGCCTCCGGATGCCTCATCATCAGAATATTCGACCCCGCCAAAAGATAGATGACGGCACCCACGGCTTCCATAAGGATGCCCCGTCTCTCCGGATCACCCAGCGTCGGCGCTTCGTCAACGGTTTGCTTGACTTCTTTACATTTCCATATCTCGTTGGCAAGATTGTTGATCATCGGAAGCTGCAGCTTGTCATCCCCCGCGGTCAACGCGGCCATACCGAGGCGTTCCATTACGGAATAGCTGTACTCCAATCCATACCCCAGGCCACCGGTGGTGGGATCCACAATCATTCGTTCCAGCGGTACCCCCAGATTTTCAAGCAGAATATTGACCTGCTTGGCCAAGTTAATATCGATGGGCGAGGATGAAATAACCATATGTCCATACCCCATGGCCGCAGCACCGATTCCCTTGTGGTTCTTGTCCTCAACAGGCCCTAACGCGAGATTGGCGCCATGGGTTTCTTCAGCAATTTTCTTTAACACCTCTTCGTCTTTCTCAATGTTGGAGGTGCCCCAGACAACCAAGGGTACGTCAATAGCTTCAAGGACTTTTTTTACGGTTGCGGCAGCCTCATCCGCACTGGCATCTTGAGAGTTCGGATCGGTGCTTTTTAACTGGAGAACAATCAGTTCAGCACCAAATTCATCAACACATTTCTTGGCCCAGGCAGCCGGATCCGAAAGAACATCCTTAAAATGGCTGAGCGCGGCTTCCGGCCACTCGTCCGGTTCCATATCCCACACTTCCATAGCGACTACCGGTTTATGGGGCATGTCTCCTTCAAAATTATAAAAAGGATAACATGCCTCGCCACCCACGGTAACCGCGTTGTCGCCTTTACCAAGGGTAATCTCCTTTATGGCACCGGTATAAGATTCTTTGTGTATTTCAAAGCCCAATGTTCCCTCCTTTATACGATAAAAAGTTAGTTAATGATTAATGAGCATTACGTTTCACATCTAATAAATTAGTCCTATAAAGATCCGTAACATCAAAACCATAGGGACTTAAATAGAAAAATTACCCCTCCTTTCTTAAAATAGATTTGATTATAAAATTATCTACTTCGGTAGATTTGTAGCCATAGATTCAAAGGTGTCACAAATAAAATTATTGGCAAACAAAAACTATATTTATTTTAGTAAAATTAAAAGGTTATAATGTTTCATATGGAAAAGAATTGACATTAAAATTTGCCAAATAATGTTACTTATATTGAGATTGTTTGTTTGTCAATAGATGAGTTGAAATTATAAATTTAATATCATCGGATTTCATTAAACATACAGGTCAATTCAAGCACTTCGCCGTCATAAACCGTACTGACTTTATAGGGCAAGCTTTTAAAAAGTTTTATCATACTCTGGTTTCTTGGCATCGTGTATGCGGTAAAACCTGAAATTTTATTTTCACGGGCAGCTTCACACAGTTTTTGCACCAAAATAGTTCCCAATCCTTTTCCCTGCCAGTCCTTGCTCACGGAAAAGGCAACCTCTGCGATGTTCTTGGCCGGGTCCAGCAAATATTCCCCAAGGCCGACAACTTTTCCAAAACCAAATTCTCCAACAACCGCAAGCAGGGTTAAATTTTTAATATAATCGATTTGGAACATCCTCTCCACATCGTCGCGAACAAACCGGGTCCTGGCCTGAAAAAATCTGGAATATATGTCATTTTTATCCTGATTGTAAAAGTGTTCCTGGATTCTTCTTTCATCTACCGGTTTTGCCGGTCTTATGGTAATCAGGGTGCCATTAATCTCCCGTGTCTCTTCCAGTTTGATGGGATATATGCCATACGCCGATTCCGACAGGGTCCGCTCTGCACCGAGAAGCTCCATTTTTTTGGCCTCAAACAAAAGTTCATCCCGAAAATCAGGGTGAGCAATGCTGATCATGGCCATGGCCCGTTCCTGCAGGCTTTTGCCGAAAAGATTTACCGCGCCATATTCGGTAACTACGTATTGAACATCACCTCTTGGGACGACGATGGCCGTATCACTTAACATGGGGACAATCCTGCTTTTTTTAGAATCCATGGTTCTTGAGGTAAACATGAGTATAGATTTTCCCCCCTGGGCTCGCGATGCGCCTCTGATAAAATCGAGCATACCGGTTACACCGGAAAAATGGTTGTAGGAAAGTGCATCTGCAGCAACCTGACCGGTAAGATCCATGGCCATGGGCACGTTCATGCAGACCATTTTATTGTGACTGGAAATAATGCCGGGATCATTTACATAATCTGAAGGATGAAACTCAATGGCCGGATTATCATCAAGATATTCATAAAGATTTTTTGTGCCGATGGCACTGCTTGCAACGATTTTGCCTTCGTTAAATCCCTTTTTCCGGTTGGTAATCACCCCCATTGAAACCAGCCGCATGATATCGGTAGTGAGGTACTGGGTGTGAACCCCGAGATCATTTTTATCGGAAAATGCCAGAAGCACGGCCTGTGGGGTTGTACCCGGGCTGATCTGGATGGTGGAACCGTCATCAACAAGCCGTGCAATCAGCCGGCCGATAACATTGGCAGCTTCTAATTCCGGAAGCTCGCCAACGGTAAGAAGGTCCTCTTCATGCTCAACAATTACATCCACATCGTTTACATGGATAAAGCTTCTGCCCAGCACACGGGGCATGTTGGAATTTACCTGGGCGATGACAAGGTCGGCGGACATGGCCGCAGCCATGGTTATGTCCACGGAAATTCCCAGGCTCATCCATCCGAAATCATCCGCTTCAGATACCTGAACAAGGGCCACATGTATGGGAAGACGCCGGGTCTCAAAAAGCTGGGGCACCGCAGAAAGATTCATGGGGGTGATAAACCGCTTGTTTTTTGCAATGCTTTTTGTCTTGGCGGATCCCAAATAAAATGACCGGATATTAACGCTCCGGTCTTTTGTTTTATCTGCGATCAAGGTTAACGGGGTGCTTTCAAGGCTGAGGAGACGCACAATTTCAATGTCCGTAAACGTGTCCGACGCTTGCGCAAGTTTTCGGACCAGATACTGAGGCTCTCCGCAAGAGGAACCGATAAAGACTCTTTGGCCGGGTTTAATCAAGCTGATGGCGTTTTCCCCGGAACGCTTCTTTTCAACATAATTATCGGCCCAATAGCTTGGCGCGGACATTTTGTCCCTCATTGATCATTGACGGCCTCGTAAAAAGTCCCAAAACCGTCATGCCGGACTTGATCCGGCATCCAGAAGTAATTGTATTTACTGGATTCCGGCTTTCGCCGGAATGACGTTTTCAAGAGATTCTCGACTTTTTACGAGACTGTCATCATTGGTTATTTGGTCAAACACGTAGCCTGGCTTTATTAACTTATTTTTCTGTAATTTTCAAGAGGATAAAAGTGGTTGCGGGACGAATACTCTGCAGTTTCAGCGGCTATTAGACAGTTCAAGTTAAATAAGACGCAGATTTTCGCAGATATACACAGATAATATTGTTATTTTGTAATTTCAGGGCTACTGACCTGACGTAAATTCAGATTCAACATATTTTAATGAGCAATCCACGCCTTGAGAGCATATAAAAGATGAACGTCGAACATCGAACATCGAACGTTGAACATCGAATAATGTATTCTACCA
>JAFDEW010000249.1 GCA_019310125.1 Deltaproteobacteria bacterium
AGCGCCTGCGCTGCGCGTGCGCCGCGTGTTGAATATTGGAATTTGAGGTTTATTTGAGATTTGGTGCTTGGAATTTGTGATTTTAAACACAAAACTCCAAGGCAGAGCCGGAGAACTCTGACCCGGTCCTTTGTGCCATGATTCTTTACTATTGATTAGTCTGGAGATTTGCTAAATGAAAAACACCAAAATTCTGGTGGTAGGAGGCGCCGGTTATATCGGTTCTCACATGGTTAAAGATCTTCTGGATGCAGGTTACCATGTTATTACTCTGGATGATCTTTCCACAGGACACCGCGAATTACTGCCCGGCGGAGAATTTATAGAAGGCGGACTTGGTGATGCGGTTCTGCTTGACAAGTTATTTTCAACTCATAAAATTTCAGCGGTCATGCATTTTGCGGCTTTTTCACTGGTGGGCGAATCCGTGGAAAAGCCACTAAAGTACTATCGCAACAACATGGCGGCAACCGCGGAACTTTTGGATTCAATGATTCGCCATAGCGTGAAGCGATTTATTTTTTCTTCTACGGCTGCTGTTTACGGTGAGCCGGTTGACATTCCAATTACGGAAAGCCATCCCTGCACCCCGACCAACCCGTATGGTGAAAGCAAAATTGCCGTTGAAAGGATGCTCAAAGATTGTGATTCGGCATACGGCCTCAAATACATAAGCCTCCGGTATTTTAATGCTGCCGGCGCAGACAGATCAGGCGAAATTGGAGAACGACACCGCAACGAAACGCATCTTATTCCTCTGGTTCTGGAGGTGGCCGCCGGTCGGAGAGAAAATATAAAAATTTTCGGCACCAATTACCCCACTCCCGACGGAACCTGCATAAGGGACTACATACATGTAAGTGATCTGAGCGGAGCCCACTTGCTGGCACTTAACTCACTTTTGTCCGGAGGGGATAGTGCCGTGTATAACCTGGGAAACAACCGGGGATATTCGGTTCGAGAGGTGATTGAACTGTCAAGAAAGGTGACCGGAAAACCGATTCCGGCAATTGAAGCGGATAAACGGCCGGGCGATCCGGCAATCCTGATTGCCAGTTCCGACAAAATAAAGAAAAATCTCGGCTGGAAACCCGAGTATGAAGACTTGGAAACAATTATAAAAACAGCATGGAAGTGGCATCAGAAAGAAGCCGCTTCATAAAAAATTCGGTCTAACTAGTGTCCATCCATAAATGAGGATTTTTGTTCAAGATCAAGGCATGTGAAAAAAATAACCACAGACATATAGTTGATATTTCGAGGATTATTTTTTGAGCATAACGCAGAAATTGGGCAAAAAGACCATTTATGGATGGACACTAATGGGAATAGGCACTTACTTCGACTATGAAGTTCAAATATTCAGGAGATGGATGATGATGAAAAAACAGACCGTACTGATCGTTGACGATGAGGAACTGGTTTTAGAATTCATTAAACGCACCCTTGCTGATGATGGGTACACTATCCTCACGGCCTTGAGCGGTATGGAAGGGCTTGCCAAGCTAAAAAATCATGAGGTCAGCATGGTTATCAGCGATTATAAGATGCCCGGAATGAACGGGTTGGAGTTTTTAGAGAAGGTGAAAATTGCTTATCCCGGCATATTAACCATATTAATAACGGTGCATGATGATATTGAAATCGCTATTCAGGCCATAAACCAAGCAGGGGTTTACAAATTTATTTTAAAACCATGGGATGAGACCGATTTTAGAATTACCATAAAAAGAGCCTTGGAATCGTTGCGGGTGGTTGAAGAAAGGGATTCATTAATGGAAAAAGTCAAAACACACGAAGCCATCCTCAAAGACCTTGAAAACAAGTATCCCGGTATATCCAAAGTGGAAAGAGACGAGAATGGTTTTATTTTATCACAGGAATGAGAAATTCGTTTAATAGTAAAGATGCTTATCAACATACCGGGCCAGAATTTCTGCTGTGGCTTTTGGGGGACGAATGGTCAAGTAGTGATCGATTATGGCGTGAGCCATCTCATGGGCCAAAATACCTTCATGTATGTCTGTGGTTAAAATTTTCGTTTTCCTTGATCTTAACGAAAAATCATAGTCCTCGTTCGGGCACTAGTTAAAAATGTTTCTGAAATGAAATACGACTCCGCTGTTCTAAAACAATATTCAATAGTCTAGATATCGGCATTTTTATGGAAATCATTAATCCAATTATTTTGCTCTGAAAAACCTGGTCCTTCCCCGCGAAGCGGGATCTTCGATGGGCCAAGCCTGTCACGCCTTGCGGGGGTCAGAGTTTTCCGGCTCTGACTTGGAGTTTGGTGTCTTAAATCACAAATCCCAAGCACCAAAATACAAATCTCAAATAAATATCAATGACCGAAATTCAAAATTCAAAACAGAATGGCGAGATATCCAATTATTGATTGAAATGTTTTGGTTATTGGGATTTGTAATTTTGATATTGTTTGTAATTTGAGTATTGTAATTTATGATTTTAGTGACGTATCCGGGAAAACTAATCTCTTCTATCCGAATCAGTTAGGGTTGAGTATGACGAATCTACTGCATCAGTAGCGGCGAGCTTGACATCGGGCATATTATTATATACGGTTTTTCCACGAAATGTATTCGACCGAATCATAAGAAGAAGTTGGCCGGCGTTAAATTAATTGAGGGGTCCGGGAGTTTTTCCTTAAAACCCTTAAATAAAGCGGAATGAATGATCGGCAACGAAATCGTACATTGTTTGAATGCATTAGGGATCGTTGTGAAAGAACAGCGCCTTTTTCGAATTCGTACTTAAAAGATAAAAAGTGTGATCCACCTAACCCATTTATTTTACTATTTAAACACTGTTCTTTCATTACGAGCCCTTGTGTATGAGTTTGTACGATGCAGTTGCTGATTATTCATGGAGCGGTTGAATTAAAAAAAACTCCCCGACCCCTCAACTAATAAAATGGAGGCGACACTCATTTCTTGGCATCAGCTTGATTTTTATTGAAAAACAGGAAAACTCTCATGTCGGAAATTAAACTGAATGTATATCCGATCCTGCTGGCAGGTGGGTCGGGAACCCGTCTCTGGCCCGTATCCAGAGAACTCCATCCAAAGCAACTCGTTAAATTTATCGGTAATGAGTCACTTATTCAAAGTACCATTAAACGGTTGGACCCTTTGCTCGATGAGAAAAATTTCCGCATTGTTTGCGGGAAAGAGCATGTTCATGAAATTTCAAGACATATTGAAGAACTCGGCATCCGAGCAGATGAAAAGATAATTGCGGAACCTTGTGGCCGTAATACCGCGCCTGCCATTGTATTGGCCATGCTCCATGTGCTTCATCATGAGGAGGATGCCGTGTTATGCATCTTTCCTGCTGATCACGTGATCCGTAACACTGATGCGTTTCATGAAAATTTATTATCCGCGATAAAACTTGCCCGGATGGGATATATCGTGACTTTCGGAATCAAACCCAATTATCCGGAAACCGGTTACGGATATATCGAGAGTGGCGGTGAAATAAAGGAGCATGCCTTTTCTGTAAAAAGATTTGTTGAAAAACCGGATATGGAAACGGCCAAAAGATATGTCGAGGCAGGCAACTTCTATTGGAACAGTGGAATGTTTGCATTTAAAGCATCTGTAATGATGAAAGAGTTGAAAAGCTACCAACCCGACCTTCTTAAAAAAATGGAGCAGTTGGATTTATCCGGAAGTATGGTATCTCAAAACGACTATGAACGGTTGCCCAATATCTCTATCGATTATGCGGTTATGGAGAAAACGGACAAATCTGCCGTAATGCCTTCAGACTTCGGATGGAGCGATATTGGGTCATGGAAATCTTTATATGATTTCATTCCAAAGGATGCGGACGGCAATGTTATTGACGGCGACGTGATTTCAAACCATACGAAAAATTGTTTTATCATGGGCTATGAACGGCTGATTGCAACCAACAAAATTAATAACATGGTTGTTGTGGAAACACCGGACTCTGTATTTGTTTCCGATATGGAGAGCAGCCGGGATGTGAAATCTATCGTGGAAAAGCTAAAGCAAAGGGGACGGAGTGAATATCAAAAGCATAATATATCCTACTCCCCTTGGGGAACTTCAACCGTGCTGGAGATGAATGATGATTCCACGGTAGAGAAACTTATCCTATATCCCGGCTCGGAACTTGAGACCAAAACCGATCTTTTCACTAGGAAACAGTTGGTTGTCATACGAGGGGTGGCGAGAACAACCCGAGACAATCAGAGCGGGCGGTTGAATAAAGGGGAATCCGTGATGCTTTCCGAAAATCAGAGTGTTATGGTCGAAAACGTCGGAGATGAGCCTCTTAATATTATTCGTATAACCTTGACGGTCTCGTAAAAAGTCCAACTTCTGCGTTGTGCTGCATTTCGCAATCATTCAACGTACGAAAAGTACGCCTCATGATTACAAAATTCGCGACGCCTTTTTATCCCGAGA
>JAFDEW010000031.1 GCA_019310125.1 Deltaproteobacteria bacterium
GTTCAATAACAAGGAAGGCGAAAATTTTAACCACCCCAGTACGATCTGCCGGACCTACGGGGCAGGCAGGAATACATTGAGTATTTTGAGGATTAAAATTTGAGCCTGACGCAGGAATTGGGCAAAAGGGAGCGTTTTGTAAAGGTCTCTAAGGAGGATTATATACCATGCGAACTGGTCTCGTCCACATCGGAGCAGGAGAACTGACATACGAAATTCGCAACATCATCACCGTGGCCGATAAGCTTCAGGAACTGGGAGTGCCTGTATACCTGGAAAATATTGGCGATCCTGTTGCCAAAGGTGAAAAAATACCTGTTTGGATGAAAGAAATCGTTGCCCAACTATCCATGGAGGACGCCTGCTACGGCTATTGCCCGACCCAGGGGCTTATGGAAACACGTAAGTTTCTTGTGTCCCTGAACAACAACAACGGACACTGCCGCATCACACCGGATGACATCATCTTTTTTAACGGCCTTGGGGATGCCATTACCAAAACCTACGGATTTTTGCGTCGCACCGCCCGAATCATTACGCCGTCACCCACCTATACGACCCACTCTTCTTCCGAGGCGGCCCATGCGGGTTTGCCCCCGGTTTGCTATCCCCTGGATCCCTGCAATCACTGGTTTCCGGACATAGAGGAACTGCGCCGTCGCGTAAAATATAATCCTGCGGTGGGGGGCATTTTGTTAATCAATCCCGACAACCCCACAGGCATGGTATATTCCGTAACCATGCTCAAGGAAATTGTTGAGATAGCAAGGGAATTTGATCTCTTTATCATCGCTGACGAAGTCTACCAAAACCTGGTATTTAACGGCCAAAAAACCGAGTCGCTCGGCGCGGTCATTGGTGATGTGCCCGGAATTTCCATGAAAGGGATTTCAAAGGAGCTCCCCTGGCCCGGGTCCCGCTGCGGATGGATTGAGGTTTATAATGTCAATAAGGACCCGGAGTTCAAGTCCTACATCAAGAGCATTCTCAATGCTAAGATGGTGGAAGTCTGTTCCACCACCCTGCCTCAAAAGGCTCTGCCCCTGATTTTACGGCACCCCCGGTATCCTGCGTATCTGGAACAGCGTCGAAAGCGATATGAACGTTTCTCACAAATTGCTTACGAACGCCTCAGCAATATCCCGGGGGTAGTGGTCAACCCGACCAACGGTGCGTTTTATATGAGTGTGGTCTTTGAAGACGGTGTGCTGAACCACCGTCAGACCCTTCCCATTTCCAACGGGGCCGTGGGTGAACTGGTTGAAAAACTTATCAATGGTCCGAATATTCAACCGGACAAACGATTTGTCTACTATCTGTTGGCCGCCACGGGGATTTGTGTGGTCCCTCTGACGTCTTTTAATACCAGTATGCAGGGCTTTCGTCTTACACTCTTAGAGACGGATGAAAAAATGTTCTGCAAGATGATAGATGGACTGAGACAAGGGATAGAGCAGTATATTTCTTAAACTGAACATATGAAAAACTGAACACATAATACTGAAAATACTGAATATCTAACCTGGTAAAGATGAACGTCGAACATTGAACATACTAAAAGATGAACGTCGAACATCGAACGTCCAACGTTGAACATCGAATAATGATGTCGCTCCGCTCCGTAATTTAATTTCATTTGTTTTTAAAAACACGATGTCCAATTTTGAATGACTATTTCTTTTTCTTTTCAGCCCTCCGGGGCGTAGGCCCCTACGGGCCGGAGGCCGTTTTGATACTTGTAACAAATATTTTAATTAATTCTTCTGTTTCATCTAAAATTTCATTTAGTAGTTCGGGTTTTTTAATTAATGGTACCTTCTGGATAAGTTTTAACCATCTTTGGGTCTCCCTAAGTTCTTTTAATGAAATACGAAGTTTATGAACAAAGTCCTTTGGAGACTCCGCTGCCTGGGCTTCACCATGGTTTGGATAAGGTGAAGTTCCCGATTTTAACAATTGACCCGCAACATGGTTGCCTGTTCTGGTATTTGGCAACTGTTCAACAATTTTTATGATTCGCACCGAAAACTCAAGCAGCCTTTCTTCAAGATCATACTTTTGTTTCGTCATTTTTTCCTCAATCGCCATTCACTGTTCAAAATTGGTTTTTTTATTCATCATTCGATGTTGGACGTTCGATGTTCGATGTTCATCTTTTACCAGGTTCGATGTTCATCTTTTTCTTGTCTTCCGGTGCAAAAAACAACTTAGAACTTATGGGGCAATCCACCCGCCGCCCAGAACCTCGTCATCTTGGTAAAATACAGCGCATTGGCCGGGGGTTATGGCGGATTGCGGTTTTTCAAACCGAACCTTTGCGGTCTTTTCGTTAACCGGAAATAGTTTGGATGCCGCTGCGTTGTGACGGTACCGGACACGGGTGTGGACGCTGATGGGGGAGTTTGGTTTTTGATTTATCCAGTTAATATTGTTAACCCTGCATTCAATAGAGAGTAGATCTTTTTTAAAGCCAACCGTCAAAAGGTTCTGCCCGGGGTCCATACTGACAACATAATAGGGTTCGGAACACGGACGGTTAATCCCCCGCCGCTGTCCAATGGTAAAAAGATGCAGCCCCTTGTGACGGCCCAGCGGGTTGCCGTTGACATCCACTATCCGGCCGGGTTTGGGTTCGAATCCCTGTTGGAGCGCAAGAAAATCCCCGTAATTTTTGTTTCTGATAAAGCATATATCTTGACTTTCTCCTTTTTTAACGGGCTCAAGACCATTTTTATCTGCAAGTTTAATAACCTCGGATTTTGTCATATTTCCCAAAGGAAATAAGGTGTGTGCCAGCTGTTTTTGGCTCATCAGGGCTAAAAAATAAGACTGTTCCTTTTTAGGATCCACGCCTTTTATGAGATGAAATCTTCCCTGATTGTCTCTAATTATTCCGGCATAATGACCCGTGGCAAGCGTGGATGCGCCCAGTTTGTGAGCAAAATCCAAAACCGTTCCGAATTTAATTGTAGAATTGCACACCATGCATGGATTAGGGGTTTGTCCGGCCTGGTAGGTTCGGGTAAAATAATCGACCACTTTATGTTTAAAATCAATGCGGCAGTCTAATGGTTTGACTTCAATTCCCAGCTGGTCCGAAAGTTGAGAAGTTATATGAAACGCATCCTTTTTTGAAGGTGTGGATGGCGATATATCCGTCTTTGGAAAAACGCTTTTTTCATCGCCGTGATCGGTTTCATATCCGGTAATAAAGTGAATTCCGATGAGGTTGTGCCCTTGTTGCTTTAACAGATAGGCCGCTACCAGTGAATCTACACCGCCGCTTAAGGCAATAGCTGTTACTAATGAGTTCATAATTATTTATACAAAAAGCCAACATGTTTTCTGACAGGATTAACTGGATTGACTTGATTTTTTTTCACGGCTTCCACCCGCCCGGCATTCGCCTAAGGCGCAGCCGATGGCGGACGGGGATGAAGCCGAGAAAACACAATTCCGCTTCTACGAAAAAAAGGGCCAAAAAGCCAATAACAGGTGCTTTTTCCTTGCATTACTGTATTGTTGGCACAATGATTGAACACCTTCCCTTGAAGAGGGATTATGCTTTTTGCCTTTCTTCTCTCCGAGGCGTAGGCTCTACGAGCCGGAGGCATGAAAGGCAAAAATATCTTTTTTATCCTGTGATCCTGTCTAAATTTTAATGCTCTTATTAGTAATTGTTTCACCTAAAACCTGCATTAAAAGAAAGCTTTATTTGTTGGACGGGTTTCCATGGCCCGGGTTGGGCAGGCAGGCACACAGAGTTCACATACGCTGCATTTTGTTTGGTCCAATTCGACTATCATTTCAGGCCGTTGAATGTAGAGTGCTTTGGTTGGACAAACAGCGGTACATGCGCCGCAGTGTGTGCATTTTTTTTTGATTCGCTTTATCTCCTGAGACGCATTTTCAACCTGTACGCCCTGATTTTTGAGATATTGTACGCCGTCCTTGAAATTTTTTCTGGTTCCGGATAATTCCAGAACCATAACCCCCTCTTTTCTTGGGAGTACGGCAGCGTTGAGGATATTGAAAACAAGACCATAATCTTTTACAAGATTACAGACAATCGGTTTTTCCACTTCGGTTGCGGGAAAACGAAGAATCAGTATTTTTGAATACACGGGAATCCTCCAAGGTTACTTCCTGAATATTGTATGAAAATTAATGAGAGTTTTTAAAGCACTTAGTTGAAGCAGGTTTAAACAAAATAATGGAATCATACGTTTTACCCAAATTGGTAAATCGGATGATGATCTTTTTTATTCATTAATTTTCACCCAAAGGGCGAGCCGGAGGCTTCCATCTGCTGCGTTATTAAGGGCTCGTAATAGTACACTATGACTTCACCCTTAAGTGCCTTGCATATGAAAGCCTCCGACTCGTGCAAAATTCAGGTACTTTTTTGTATTAAAAAAAGTCAATCTAAATATAATTACCTGACATGTCAACTGTAACATGAAATTCGATCAGGGTAAACGCATTTGAATCCCGACACAAGAGAAACACGCCGTCGTTACGCTGCACCGAAATCAGATGCGTTTGCCCTGGAAATTCAAAACGGAATAACCGGGTATTCTTCGAAGATAGGGCAAATTTTGACTGTTGACTTTTGATTTCGATAGTGTTTACAAAACGGTGCGTTTATTTTTAACCAACAACTTAACAGCAAAGGATTACCAATGACAGAAAACATAGTTATCGTGGGTGCAGTGGCCGTTGGAGCAAAGGCCGCCTGCAGGTTCAAACGGCTCAGACAGGATGCAAACGTTACCATAATAGATAAGGATGAATTGATATCCTACGGAGGGTGCGGCATACCGTTTTATGTGGCAGGAGATGTGAGCGACGAGACCGAACTCAGATCCACCAGTTTCCACATGGTCCGGGATGAGAATTTTTTCTTAAACGACAAGGGTGTTATCGCCATGGCAGGCACCGAAGTCACGAAAATCGACCGGTCAAATAAAACGGTGCATATCAAAAAGAACAGCGGTGAAGAAAGCGATATTTCCTACGACAAACTCGTGCTTGCCACGGGCTCGGTTCCCAGACAGCTGGATATGCCGGGGACTAACCTTAAGAACGTTTTTAACGTCGGCAACTTAAGGGATGCAATTGCCATAAAGAAAAAAATAACTCAAGGCCAAGTGGAAAAGGCCGTTATCATCGGAGCAGGGTTTATTGGGCTTGAGATGGCCCAGGCACTGGCCGATATGTGGGAAATCGATACAACGGTTATCGAATACTTTGATCAGGTCATGCCGGGCTTTGTCAGCAGGAGCATTTCCCTTATGGCCCAGCGCTGCATGGAGAAGAACGAGGTGAAATTCCATCTCGAGGAGATCGTCCAGGCCCTTGAGGGAGATGAATATGTAACGGGTGTAAAAACCAATAAACGCACCCTTCCGGCGGATATGGTCATTATGTCTGTAGGTATTGTGCCCAACACGATCCTTGCAAAAGAGGCGGGTATTGAGACCGGACCGGGCGGACATATTATAGTAAACGACAGAATGCAGACCTCTGATCCTGACATTTATTCAGGAGGTGACTGTGTACTGATAAAAAATCTTGTCACAGGCAAGCCGGCCTATATCCCACTGGGCTCCATGGCCAACCGTCAGGGGCGTGTCATCGGAACAAACCTGGCAGGCGGAGACGGCCGGTTCAAAGGAGGCGTGGGAAGTTTTGTCGTTAAAATCTTTGAAAAGTCGCTGGCGGGCGCAGGGTTTTCCATCGATATGGCAAGAAAAGAAGGGTTCGACGCCGTAAGCGTTCAGGTGGCCCAGTTCGACCGGGCTCATTTCTACCCTGAAAAGGAAATTATATATCTGGAACTTGTTGTGGACAGAAAGACCCGAACGGTTTTGGGCATCCAGGGCTGGGGCGGCGAAGGAAGCGAAATGGTCGGAAGAATAAATGCCGTTGTCCCGCTTATTATAAACAAAGCCAAGGTAGAGGATGTCAGTAACTTAGAGATTGCCTATTCTCCTCCGTTTGCCTCTGCCATGGATATTGTGAACGCCCTTGGCAATACCGCTGAAAACTTTCTTGACGGCATGTATAAGCCTATGGAAATGGAAGAATTTGTTAAATGCTGGGAGTCTCGCAACAATGGAGAATGTTTCTTTCTCGACTGCAGGGCGGATGCGGATGCAATCCCTTTTCAAGAGAAATTTCCTGAGATTTGGAAAAGCATTCCTCATGATGAGCTGGAACGGCGATGTGACGAGGTGCCCAGGGATAAAAAGATAATTCTGTTATGCAACACCGGTATCCGATCATATGAAGCCCAGATAAATCTTGCAGCCCACGGAATTGATGATACGGTAAGTGTGGAGTCAGGTATTTCCGGTCTCAAGGATTGCGGCATAGAATTTTAGGCAATTTTCACCAAACACCAGAAAGGAGGTAGAATCATGAAAAAAGTTTTTATTTTTGTGTTTGTTATGGTTTTTACTCTAACTGCGGCTGGTTGTGCTGTTGGAAACCGTCTTGCTGTTGCTGAAAGTCCAGCTGTTGCTAAAAGTTCAGCTGTTGCTGACGATTCAGCAATGCTTAAAGCCAATGAGAAAAAGGCCTGGGAAAAGGCGACGAAAACTTTCCCTGCGGAACGTCAGCTAAATGTTCAGCAATTCAAAGCGCTTTACGATAAGGTTATGGCCGGACAGGAAGATGCCTATTTGGTTGATCTCCGGACTCATCCTGAATTTTATGCCGCTCACATTGTCGGGACGGACCATATCCATGCCGGTCATATGTACACGTTTCCCAAAAAAATCAAAAATAAAGACGCCAAAATCGTGGTGTGGTGCAGGACACACAAACGCGGGGCTTACGTAGGGGAGCGGCTCGCGCAATATGGTTACACCAATGTATGGTGGTATAAGGATGGTATCGTAGGCTGGATCGAAGCAGGACATCCCCTTTGTAATCAGTTTATGGGGCTGCTTAAAGTCACCGAGTATCATAAATATTTTACGGAAATAGATAAAGAAACTAAAAAGCCCTTGTATCGAATTCGAGAATTTCACCCCTATTAATAAAAAATGCCTTTCTTCGAGGGAAAAGCATTTTTGCTTTTCCCTTGATAAATTTCCATTCCCATCTCTTTATATTATTGCAACACCCAATTCTTACAGGCTCGTTTTCCCCTTTGAAAACTTTTTGTTTGACAGGTATCGAATCATGCCATACATCCTTTGTTAGGCATATTAGGCGCTTAATTGTGAATTTTGTGCTTTTTGTGGCAAAACTTTTTTGTTCTCGCCACAAAGGCACCAAGACACTAAGAAAGAATAACAAAATAAAATCCTTCGTGTCTTAGTGCCTTGGTGGCAAATATTTCTTGGTTCCGGTTTATCCAGGTTAGGAGTTGCAATGAAAACATTTGTCAAAGTCATGAAAGCCCTTTCCGATCCCAACAGAGTAAAAATTTTAAAGCTGTTGCAGGAAAAAGTGATGTGTGTTTGCGAGCTGCAGAGTGCCATAGGAATTTCGCAGCCCAGTGTTTCCAAGCATCTTAAAATACTGGAAGAGGCAGGTTTGGTCGATTATCGGAAGGAGGGTCTATGGGTAAATTATTTTCTTTCCGACGGCAACCACAGTCCTTATGCGGCCAGCCTTCTGGGAAATATTAAGCACTGGCTGGACGATGATACAGAAATTGTCGAGTTGGTCAAAAAGGTGCCTTTTTTAAATCGGGAAGAGATATGTAAACAATAAGTTAAAAGACGAACATTGAACGTATTAAAAGATGAACGTCCAACATCGAACGTCCAACATCCAATGTTGAATGAAAAACAAGGGCAAGAATTTTAATTAAAAGAACTAAGAGAGCACCAAATATGGTTAAAATTTAAAATAGTGAACATCGAAAATTGAGCGTCTAAGATTGCCCCAGTGAAATAGAAAAAAAGTTTCACCCCGGTTAAACAAATTTCTGGTTTAACTGGGCATGCGGGATAAAAATGATGAATAAAATTAATTTGCGGAGCGGAGCGACATCATTATTCGATGTTCAACGTTCAATGTTCGATGTTTGATGTTCATTTTTTTAATTTGATGTTGGACGTTCATCTTTTTAATTCGACGTTCATCTTTTAAGACCACTCAGCGTTTGCGGGGCGACCCCGCTAAAATAGAGGTGGCACCATGTCTCAACAATTCACTGAGGAAGAACTGAAATTAACGGTAAGTAAGCTCAGAAAAGAACTGCTTGCTTTTAAACAATCGGAAAATGCATCTAAAATCGAACTTTCAGAGCTAAATCAGATATTTCAGACGGTTGCCGATGGGGTTGTTGTAATTGACAAGGATTTCAATGTGATTCGAGTTAATGACACATTTACGGTTTTATCGGGATTTAACGAACGGGAATGCATCGGCCGAAAATGTTATGACATCTTTCCCGGCGCCCTGTGCCACACTCCGGGATGCCCGATGGTTAGAATTTCATGCTGTGCGGAACGTGTTGAATATGAAGTAGACAAACAGCGCCGTAACCTTAGCAGAATTCCCTGCATTGTCACCGCAACACCTTTGCGTGGGCAGAACGGAGAACTGATCGGAATTGTAGAGGATTTCAAGGATATCTCCAGGCTTAAACGAATACAGGCGGATCTTCAGCAGAGTTTTGAAAAATTTCGAAAATCCATGGGGGGTATTATCCAGGCCATCTCCCTTACCATTGAAAAAAGGGATCCCCATACGGCCGGACATCAGCGCCGTGTTGCAAAGCTCAGCCGGGCCATCGCCACCGATATGGGCTTCTCATGGGATCGTACCGAGGGGATACGCATGGCCGCTGCAATCCATGATCTGGGTAAGATACATGTTCCGGCGGCGATTCTCGCCCGACCCGGAAGATTGTCGGAAGCCGAATTGGCCATAATTAAAATTCATCCTCAAATTGCATATGATATACTGAAAGGGATTGAATTTTCATGGCCAATTGCTCAAACCATACTCCAGCATCATGAAAGAATGGATGGTTCAGGGTATCCGTTCGGACTTTTCGCCGAAGATATCTTAGAAGAAGCCAGGATCCTGGCCGTCGCAGATGTGGTTGAAGCCATGTCATCTCATCGCCCTTACCGTGAGGCTTGTGGAATCGATAAGGCGCTTGAGGAAATATCCAAAGGAAAAGGAGTGTTATATGATCCGAAAGTTGTGGATGTATGCATGAATCTTTTTCTTAAAAAGAAATTCAAGTTGGAGTGAGTCAAGTTTAAAAAAAATAAACGGTTAGATCATATTACTACTAATGGAGGAATTATATTGGAACAATCGCTTCGGAATATGACTTTGGAATTCTTTGGTTCGGGAAAACACAAAATATCACCTGACGACTTATTAGAAAAAAAGAATGTTCTATTATTGGATGTTCGTACTAAAGAGGAGCATGAATCTATTTTAATAAAGTTTGGGGGTTACTCCAATATTATCTGCAAAAATATACCGCTCAACGAACTTCCTGACAGGATAGACGAAATCCCGAAAGAGCGGTTTATTGCTATTTTTTGCCCGGCGAATTTTCGATCCAGCATGACTTATCTCTATCTTCTTTCAAAAGGATTTACTAACATTCGTGTTTTAGAAGGTGGTTACGCTGCACTAACTGATGCGGTAATGCCGGGAAAAATATTAAAATTTATTTCCTGAAGTTTGCATGAAAATTTTTAGCCTACTCACCGAAACACTGGTTTAAAAATTTCTGCCACACAACGAAGTATTCATGGCCACCCACAAGATATGTATCATTATGATCGGCTCCTGCAATTTCATAGAACTTTTTGGGATCCGGAGCTTTTTCGAATAGACGACGGGCCATGGAAGCCGGGATGGTCTGATCGAATTGTCCGTGGATAAACAGAACGGGCGACTTAATTTTGTCAATCAATGACAAACTGTCATATTTGACCACCGACGTTGGTTGCGGTGCAAAGAAAGGGAAATATCGCTGCATCATATCATCCGTTGAAGTAAAAGCAGCTTCAAGAATTACCCCCAGGCACTCTTCTTTACTCGCAATATCCACGGCCAGAGCGGTTCCCAAAGATCGGCCAAACAACAAGACGGAAGATTTTTGGAACCCTTTTTCGTTTGTCAGATATCGGAAGGCTCCGTGGGCATCGGAGAAGGTCCCGGCTTTTGAGATTTCACCCTGGCTCAGGCCGTATTCACGATAATCGAAAATAAAAATAGGAATTTTTAGGGCGTCATGCAGCTTTTTAAGATTATGCAGGCGATGGCTGATATTACCGGCATTGCCATGAAACCAGAGCAATACGGCCCGTTCATCAGGCCCGTGAACAAACCAGCCGTGAAGGCGGGTGCCGTCCTGTGCGGGAAAAAAGACTTCTTCATAGGAGTCTAAACCGTAATCTTTGGGTGTTGCTTCGATATATCTTTCCGGAAAAAATACAATACCTTTTTCTGACATGATGTCCACCCTCTTTTATTTAGAAATGTAGATTAAGGAAATTCGTTAAACCCAACCCGGGTAAACCGGAAACAAATTGACTATTGACTATTGACTATTGACAATCTCTTGGATTGAAGATTGAATAATTAAGGGGTTATATCAACATGATATCAAGTTTTTTTTAAATATTAAATAGGCGATCGTAAATAGACAATTTTTTTGGTCGCTTCGCTCCATCATTTTGATATTGATAATAATAAAAATTAGAAAGATTCTTTTAATCTTCAATCTTCAATCTTCAATCGAAAATATTCAATTATTCGAAACAAAGAAATTATACTGTTTAGAATTTTTTGCCACAAAAAGCACAAAATTTACAACTAAGTAACTAAACATATCTTGTCGGATCATTTACCCCTGCTTCTTTAAACCCTTTTTTTCTTAAAAAACAGCTGTCACACCGGCCGCATGCAAGACCCTGGGGCGAGGGGTCATAACAGCTGTGAGTTGCAGAGTAATCCACACCGAGCCCGATACCTTTTTTGATGATTTGCGCTTTTGTCAACCGGATAAGCGGGGTATTTATCTTGATTTTTGTAATTCCTTCTACCCCCGCCTTTGTGGCAAGATTGGCCATACGTTCAAACGCATGGATATACTCGGGACGGCAATCCGGGTACCCGCTGTAGTCGATGGCGTTAACACCGATAAAAATGTCCGAGGATTCAAGGACTTCAGCCCACGCCAGGGCAAAGGAAAGAAATATGGTATTTCTTGCCGGAACATAGGTAACGGGTATTTCCTGGCTCATGGCACGTTCGTCCCTGGCTTTGGGCACATCCATATCATCGGTAAGGGATGACCCGCCTATTTTATTTAGATCTATATTTATTACAAGATGCTCGGCTGCACCTAGGAGGTCCGCCACTTTACGGGCAGCTTCAAGTTCAACGGCATGACGCTGCCCGTAAAAAAAACTTAAGCTGTGAATTTCAAAACCCTCATGCTTTGCCATGGCCATAACCGTGGTGGAATCAATCCCGCCGCTGGAAAGAACAACCGCTTTTTTTATATGGTTCATAATATTTAACGTCTCAGAAATTCTACAATTTTTCGAAAATACAAGTTTATTATTAGCAATCTTTTTATGCTGTCAAAAACAAAAATATTCATGCAAGATTCAGATATTATTATCTTAAATAATTATTACCACTTTTTCAAGATTATAATTTTCTCAAGTTTTAATTTGACTAACGTTTTATTAAAGTTTATATTTGTAAGTATCAACTGTGAGGAGGTGCTTTAATGAAAGCCACAGCCAAAGATCTTCGTTTTCGTTCGAAAGAATTGCTTGGAACCGTTAGTAGGGGAGAAGAAGTTATTATCACGTATCGCGGCAAGCCCTGTGCCAAACTGGTTCCCTACGATGAGAAAAAGAATAAAAAAATATTCAAGGGCAAGCTTTTTGGTATTTGGAAAGACAATGAAGCGGTAAAAAATGTTGGTGAATATCTTAGGGAATTGAGAAAGGACAGGTTCTAAATGTTACTTGTTGATACGGATATTCTCATTTGGTACATGAAAGGAAATAAGAATGCCCATGAAATAATTGAAAATAATCTACCATTTTCTGTTTCAGTAGTTACCTATATAGAATTAATCCAAGGGATGAGAAATAAAAATGAATTAAATTGCTTACGAGAAACTCTAAAAGATTGGGGGGCGGAAATAGTTTATTTGTCTGAAGAAATCTCTATTAAAGCAATGTTTTTTGTGGAGCAACATTATTTGAGTCATTCTTTAAAGCTTGCTGATGCTTTAATCGGTGCCACTGCTGTATCATCCGGGCGGCCTATTTTAACAGGAAATGACAAGCGTTACAAAGTCATTAAAGATGTTCAAATAAAGAAATTTCGTCCATAATGGGTTGAAAATGAATCGAAGAAAAATCGTATGCTGTTTAACTCCGCAATCCCAAATCTGAAATCCAAAAGGGAGCATTACCGATTTGTTAAAATGGTTTTCACCCATTAACTTATTTATTTTTTGAGCGAAAGCCTTGCAATCAGGTTTCAGGTGTCAGGTTTCAGGTGTCAGGAGTAAGAAAAGAATTAGTTGATACCTGAAACCTGAAACCTGACACCAAAAAGTCTTGGATAGCAATTAACAAACTGTTAATGCACCCGTTTAAAATCCAAAATACCATGATTATACCCCTCTTTCTTTGTCAGGCCATATGATTTTATGTAGCTGGAGATGAAGCCTGACATTCAGGCTGTCTTCAAGAATCCATTCCGCAAGTTGGGAAGGTGTTATCCCCCCTGATGCAGGAGAAAAAAGAATCTGTTCTTCAGGGAAATCAGGAGAGATTGAATCCATAGTTACTTTTGCATATTTATAATCGCTGCGATCTCCAATGACGAATTTTACCTGGTCTTTGGAACCCAGTCTTTTTAGATTTCCCAAATCATTTTTGTCGGATTCACCGCTTGTGGGGCATTTGATATCTACAATTTTTATACACCGCCCGTCAACACGGCTGATGTCAAGGCTTCCGTTTGTTTCCAGCATAACCTCATAACCATTTTCAAGTAACCTGTAAATTAGAATGGGGCTTTGGCTTTGAAGCAAGGGTTCTCCGCCGGTTATTTCAACCAGCCGGCACCGATGGGCGGCAATACGGTTTATTATTTCTGTGATCTCCATGTTTACCCCTTGTTCGTAAGCATACCGGGTATCACAGTATGAACATCTGAGATTGCAACCGGTGAGTCTTACAAATATGCAGGGGCGGCCGCTATGGATGGATTCGCCCTGTATGCTGTAAAATATTTCGTTGACTAAAAGTGTCATATGGAAATTCTTAGTTTTCGTTATAATTCTTTAGACTTATATCAGGATGAAATAGAGAAGTAAACGAACAATTGCCAAGCCAAGAAGTAATGTGCTATCTATATCCTGACCCGAACAATCTGGAACCAACAAAGATCGGTTTTATTTTTACCACGAAGATCACGAAGGAAAAGAAGAATAAAATATATAATCTTCATGTGCTTCGTGGCCTTCGTGGTGTGATCAGGCTTTTTTGCCACAAAAGCACAAAAATTCTTATTGAAAAATTCGGATGAAAAGCAAAATGAAGAACATAAGTGTAATGAAAAATACCGTTCAGGAATATGCATGGGGGTCTTTTACGGCTATTGCTGAACTTTTGGGCAATGACTCCCCTTCAAAAACGCCACAAGCGGAACTATGGATGGGGGCTCATCCCAAAGCGCCTTCCATGGTAACATGTGATGGCAAATGGATATCGTTGCTTGAATTGATCGAGAAAACCCCAGACCATATTCTTGGGAAAAAAGTTGCGGAAAAATTTGATAATAGGCTCCCGTACCTGTTCAAGGTACTGGCCGCGGCAAAACCGCTGTCCATTCAAGCTCATCCCAGTATAGATCAGGCCAAACAGGGGTTTGAAAGGGAAAACAGACAAGGTATTCCCATAGATGCTTACAACAGAAACTATAAAGATGATAATCACAAGCCCGAGTGCATCTGCGCGCACACCCTTTTCTGGGCCTTGA
>JAFDEW010000250.1 GCA_019310125.1 Deltaproteobacteria bacterium
AAGGTTTTGATAAAAAAGAAGCGCACCGGTCATGATATGTATGACGGCAAAAAATAAAAGCCCGAATTCTGCAAGGGTGACCAGGGGTCCTAATGAATGGAGATGCTCCACATAAGAGTTAAAGAAATCTTTACCGCCGTACAGTGTCAGGTTGCCGGCAAGATGTATGGTCAGAAAACAGCAGAACCCCAGACCGGTAACCGCCATCATTAGCTTTTTCCCAACGGAAGTCCCCAGGGGGTTCGTAAGCCAGGTCATCTCTTCCTCCAATATATTTGATGAGTTCGTAAAAACTTGAGTTCATCACGTTTCAGGTTTTAAGATTTAGGTTAAAATTGACCATGGCATCACCTTTCCAGGGTCATCTGAATATAATGGCAGGGACACTCTATGGCACATAGGCCGCATCCCTTACAAAAATCAAGGTCAAAATCGTATTTTCCGGTTGACGGAGATATCTTAACGGCATTGTCCGGGCAGTACATATAGCAATTACCACAATAGAAACAAAGACCGCAACTGAAGCAGCGCTCAGCTTCTTTGATAATCTCCTGGTGATCAAAAGACGGATAAATCTCTCTGAAATTCTTCAGCCGCGTGTGGATGGAGACCGCTTCTTTGCTGAATCGCTTTTCTTGTGTGTAATAGTAAGTATTCAGATCCTTGGAGTAGATCACCGGTGGTGGTGCCAGTTGGCTTTCCACATTCCCTTCAATGTAGTCTTCAATAGCGGAAGCGGCTCGAAGACCCTGACCAATGGCAACAGCAACGGTTTCTAAACCAAGAACCGCATCACCGCCGGCAAAAACACCGTCTATACTGGTCATGAGGTTTTCGTTGGTAGAAATCCATTGATCGTTTTGCTTTTGAATTTCGATTCCATCATAATCCACCGCCTGACCCGTTGCCATGATCACCGTGTCGGCCGGATAAATCGATTCTGAATCCTCAATGGGAACCGGTCGGGCCCGACCACTGGCGTCAGGTTCCTTTAGCTCCATCTGCCCGCACAAGAGACCGACCACCCGGTCCTCGTCGGTAATGATTTTCACCGGATTGGTATGATAACGAAACATGATGCGCTCTTCCATGGCCTCATCAATCTCAGCGGTTATGGCAGGCATCTCCACCCGGGTACGGCGATAAAACACACTTACATTTGCCCCCAGCCGTTTTGCCACCCGGGCACAGTCCATGGCCGTGTTGCCGCCACCGACAACTATAACATCCCGACCGACTTCTACTATTTGACCGCTGTTAATCAGTTTTAAAAATTCCACACCGCTAAACACGTTTTGGGTATCTTCACCGGGAATTTTTATAGATGTTCCCATTTGGGCACCCAGACCGAGAAACACGGCATTATAATGCCGGGTCAGATGATCCATGGGAATATTGACCCCAACCTTGACATTACATTCTATCTCAATGCCTAATCCCAGTATTTTCTCGATTTCTTGCTTTAAGATGTAATTTGGCAGACGATAGGACGGAATACCATAGCGCATCCACCCACCGGGCTCGCTATTTGCTTCGAATATTTTCACCTGAAACCCTCTTTTGGTCAGGTGAAAAGCACAGGAAAGCCCGGCTGGCCCGGAACCCACCACCGCCACTTTCTCTTTTCTTTTGGAAATGAGTTTTTTATGCTTCAGATTATACTCCAAACCATAGTCTCCCACGGCACGTTCCGCGCTGTTTATGGCCAGAGGCGTATCAAAGTCCCGGCGATTACACCCCGCCTCACAGGGATGGGGACACACCCGGCCGCAAGTCGCCGGCAAAGGATTGGTGCGGGTCAACACATGCCAGGCTTCCTCATAGTCCTGCTTTTCCGCAAGCACTCTCAAAAAACCACGAATGTCATTGCCGGCAGGGCAGCTTTGGGTACAGGGCGGAGTCTGCATCATATTAACCGGCATAAGCGTCCGCCACGACCCGGTCTTGTAAGGAACAACTTTACGCAAATCCATTGCTAATCCTAAAGGTAGCTTTTCCATTATAAGTTAAACCTCTCTATGTTTTGGTTGGCAATTTCTTGAATTTCTGCCACTTTCTCTGTGGGTACTCCTTTTTTAAACAGAAATCTGAATCTGCCTTGCGGTTTCAGATACTCTTCCACCGGTACTTTGACCGGAATCTTTTTGACATTGGTCACTTTACCATCGATGATTTCAAATATGGGGAATAAACCGGTATCCTTGGCCAACCGGCAAATTTTAACGGTGAGTTCTCCGGGATGTCCCCATCCCAGGGGACAGGGCACCAGGATATGAATATATTTGGGTCCCTCAATGGAGAGTGCTGTTTTCACCTTGCGCTGCAGGTCTCTAAAATCATCCACGGTGGCTGTGGCCACATAGGGAATGCCGTGATCGGCTGCAATGAGCGGCAGGTTTTTCTTTCGGGTTGGGTTGCCCATGGGCGTTGTGGATGTCCATGCGCCATAGGGGGTAAAGCTGGAACGCTGAACCCCGGTATTCATGTAAGCTTCATTGTCGTAACAGACATAAAGCACGTTATGACCCCGTTCAAACATCCCGCTGATGCACTGAAAGCCGATGTCTGCCGTACTGCCGTCGCCGGCCTGGGCGATGATATTCACCGGCCCCTTTTTCAACGCCTTATACGCCGCTTCCACGCCCGAGGCCACTGCCGCCGGGTTCTCAAAAAGACTGTGTAAAAAGGGAATGCGCCAGCAAGGATCCGGATACGGTGAACTAAAGACTTCCAGACAACCCGTTGCAACGCAGGCAATGGTATTTTCACCGGCAGCATCATGCACCAGACGGGCGGCTAACGCCTGCCCGCATCCGCCGCAGGCTCGATGGCCGCTGCCAAACAGATCTTTTTTTTCCACCCTGTTGAGTTCTTCGGTTTTTGCATTCATTATTATAAATCCTTATCTGCTATAAGTTCCTTATTTAACCCTAAAAATTCCAGTTCCACCGGTTCTTTCTCAACCCGTTCAACCATATATCGCAAATCGTCCACGGTGATGTTGCGGCCTCCGAGGCCGGCAATAAAACTGCTGATATTGCGGTCTTTTTTCTCGGCCCGGGGAAAAGACCATCGGATATCGCTGGCCAAAATGCCGCCTCTACCCAGTGAAATACACTTTTCCAATACAACAATGTTCATTTTGTCTTTCAGAACGTTGTAAATCTCTTGCCGGGGGAAGGGACGATAGGAACATATTTGCAAAAGCCCGACATTTTTTCCCTCCTCCTCTAACTGGTCGATAAGGTCCTTAATGGTGCCGACCACAGAACCCATGGATACAATGGCCACGTCAGCTTCTTTGAGCTTGTAGGTCTTGATAAAACCGCCGCTGTCTCTACCAAATGTTTTGGCAAAATCAGCACTGACCTCTTTTATGGTCTTCTCGGATTTCTCCATGGCCCGGTGCAAAATATAGCGAGTCTCCATATAAAAACGCGGATCTGCATATAGACCGATACCTCTCGGCCACCGGGGATCAACGATATGCCTTGGCTTAAAGGGAGGCAGAAAATCGTCCACTTCTTTTTGCTCGGGAATATCCACCGGTTCGAAAGCATGGGTTAAAATAAAACCATCCATACAGACCATAACCGGCAGAAAGGTCTGCTCGGCAATTTTATATGCCTGGATATGTAAATCCGCAGCCTCCTGGTTGTCCTCGGCAAAAAGTTGAATCCAGCCCGCATCTCTTACGGCCATGGAGTCCTGCTGATCGTTCCAGATACTTAGAGGCGCGGATATTGCGCGATTGGCACAGGTTAACACAATGGGCAGGCGCATCCCGGCAATGCAATAGATCACCTCGGCCATTAACAGCAATCCCTGTGATGATGTGGCCGTGTAAGTCCGGGCGCCGGCCGCACTTGCGCCTAAAACAACCGAAGCTGCGGAAAATTCACTTTCTACATTAACAAATTCCGCATCCAGTTTTCCCTGGCCAACAATGACAGATAAATCTTCCACAATGTGAGTTTGGGGCGTAATCGGGTAAGCGGAAATAACATTGGGGCGGCATAACGCCACCACATCCGCAACAGCTTGAGATCCTTCAATTTGTTTAAGCATAAACCTACCTCTTTTGCATGATTTCATGTGCCCGTTCAAGGGCAGCGACATTGTTTTCACCCACTTTGCCCGGAAACCTTGCCATAATGGCTTCCTGAACCGCTTCCAGGCTCACCAGACCGGTAATAGAGCAAAAGGCTCCGATCATAATTGCATTGGGTATGGGCCGGCCGATGATTTCAATGGCGATTTCCGTGGCGGCAATGGTTTCCACCGTGGCCGTGGTCTTTAGGTTCAACTCTTCGGGGGATTTCTCAGAATTGATCAACAATAACCCATCGGGCTTTAGCCCGTCCAAAACAGGCACATTCTCCATCAAGCTATAATCCTGGACAATTATATAATCCGGATGGAGCACATCCTCGTCATCAATTCTAACAAAAGCCTGGACCGGCGCACCCACCCGCTCCGCTCCAAAAGAAGGAAACGCCTGGGCAAACTTGCCGTCATGGAATGCGGCAATGGATAAAAGCTCCGCCGCTGCAACGTTTCCCTGTCCCCCTCGACCATGTATTCTGATTTCAATCATATGTTTCACCTTATTTTCAATTTACGGGTTAGGCTGTTAGCCTGGTAAAAACCTTGTAACCTTCAGTGTCGATCACAATTTTTTCAATACCTCAACAAGCTCCCTAACAGCGTCGGCTGATTTGGCAAGGGCGGTCTGCTCTTCATCGGTAAGGGTAATCTCAATGATCTCCTCCACACCATTTGTGCCCAGTTTCACTGGAACGCCGATGAATAGATCGTTAAAACCATATTCTCCTTCAAGATATGCAGCGCAAGGGAGAATCTTCTTTTTATCTTTCAGAATAGATTCAGCCATTTCTACTGCTGCCGATGCAGGTGCATAGTAAGCACTTCCGGTTTTCAATAAGCCGACGATCTCAGCGCCGCCGTTTGCGGTTCTTTGTACCAGTGCATCAATTCGTTCTTTTGGCATCAATTCGGTAATCGGTATGCCGGCAACAGTGGAGTAGCGTGGCAGAGGAACCATTGTATCTCCATGACCGCCAAGTACAAATGCATGGGTATTTTCAATGGAAACGTTAAGTTCCATGGATATAAAGGCTCTGAACCGGGCAGAGTCAAGGACGCCTGCCATGCCGATAACTCTGTTCTTCGGGAAACCGCTGGCATCATAAGCAACATGGCACATGGCATCAAGCGGATTGCTTACAATAATAAGAACCGCTTCGGGAGACAGTTTTGCAATTTTTTGGGTAACATCTTTCATGATTCCGGCATTGGTTTTCAGAAGGTCGTCACGGCTCATGCCGGGCTTTCTCGGAATGCCGGCTGTTATGATGACGATATCAGATCCTTCGGACGCATCATAATCGTTTGCACCTGTAAGGCGAGCATCATGCTTTTCAATGGGCGCTGCCTCTGCAAGATCAAGGGCTTTTCCCTGTGGAACGCCTTCAATAATGTCAATCAGAACCACATCGCACAACTCTTTTTCGGCCAGCCGTTGGGCTGCGGTCGCCCCAACATTGCCGGCTCCAACTACGGTTACTTTTTTATCCATATCTCTTTCTCCCTGGTTATTGACCGGTATAAATACTTATGTTCCATACCAGTTCGATTTTTGATGAAATAAATGGCCCCGCAACTGACTGAAAGAGGAGGAACCTCATATTAATCTACTAAAACACTTCGACGCACAATTCCCCAAGGGTTCCAAGGTTTTCACAAACGTGAATTCCGCCCTCCTTCATTGCGGCAACCTTTCCCTGGGCCGTACCACTGCTGCCGCTGATAATTGCACCGGCATGCCCCATGCGCCGACCCGGAGGCGCGGTCAGTCCCGCAATAAATCCCACCACTGGTTTTGTCACATGCTGTTTTATAAATTCGGATGCCTCCTCTTCAGCAGTTCCGCCGATCTCGCCAACCATAACGATACCCGTAGTCTCCGGGTCCTTTTCAAAGGCATCCAGGCAATCAATAAAATTGGTGCCGTTTACGGGATCTCCGCCAATACCCAGGCAGGTGGTCTGCCCGATTCCTTGCAGGGTTAACTGATGAACCACCTCGTACGTCAAGGTTCCGGAACGGGATACAACCCCCACCGGCCCGCCGGGTTTATGGATCGGACCGGGCATGATACCGATCTTGCACTGGCCGGGCGTTATGATACCCGGACAATTGGGACCGATAAGGCGGGATGTTTTACCCTCCATGTAATTCTTGACCTTTATCATATCCATAACCGGAATTCCTTCGGTTATGGCAACGATAAGATCCACCCCGGCGTCCGCGGCTTCCATAATGGCATCGGCGGCAAATGCAGGCGGTACAAAAATCATGCTGCAGTTGGCGCCGGTCCGCATCACGGACTCCTTAACGGTGTTAAATACCGGTATATCATCCATCTTCTGACCGCCCTTGCCGGGGGTTACTCCGGCAACCACGTTTGTGCCGTAGGCCGCACACTGTTGGGTGTGAAACTGCCCCTCTTTGCCGGTAATTCCCTGAACCAAAAGTCGTGTATTATTATCAACAAATATGCTCACTTTTCATT
Source organism: Deltaproteobacteria bacterium (assembly GCA_019310125.1). GTDB lineage: Bacteria > Desulfobacterota > Desulfobacteria > Desulfobacterales > UBA11574 > S5133MH16. The sequence continues at coordinate 6,596 of JAFDEW010000250.1, forward strand.
CCTCGCTTTTTGTCTTCCGTCCCCTGCCTTCTGTCCTCTGCCATCATTCGGTGACTAACTGTGCCACCTTGTGCGCCGCATCCTTCATATCTGAAGCAGTAATAAGGCTAAGACCGGATTCAGCCAGAATCTTTCGACCTTGTTCTACATTGGTCCCCTCCATCCGGATCACTACAGGAACATTTATGCCTGTTTTTTCTGCTGCATGGACAACCCCTTCTGCCAGCACATCACAACGTAATATCCCACCAAAAATGTTAATCAGAATCCCCTTCACATTCTTGTCTCCGAGCATAATTCTGAAACCGTTCTCAACCATCTCCGCACTGGCGCCGCCCCCCACATCCAGAAAGTTGGCCGGTTCG
>JAFDEW010000251.1 GCA_019310125.1 Deltaproteobacteria bacterium
GGCTATGAAGTCTATATTGATGGGGGACGGACAGCCACTGGCGCAGATGCGATCGAATGGGCAAAGCGTGTTGACGGATACGGTGTTCCGGTTATTCTGCCTACCAGCAAAGCGAGCGACGGCGTGCAGACCGGTTTTGATCTGCCGGTGATCAGAGCGATTAAGGAAGCGGTCTCGGCCGAGGTGGTGGCCTCCGGTGGCGCAGGGGAATTGGAGCATTTCTATCAGGCAGTCGAAGCGGGTGCTACAGTCTTACTTGCCGCTTCGGTGTTCCATTTTGGGATCATTGGGATTGGCGACTTGAAGGACTACCTACGGGGCCGGGGCGTTACTATCCGCTGAAGCTTCCAGGTCAACGGGTTGTGATTCCCCGGCATATTCGCGAAATATTGGGGATAACCCCAGCAACAGAAGTCGATTTTGTCGAAGAAGAAGGCCGCGTATTTTTAGTGAAACAAAAAGGGGGAAAAGCTGCAAGGGAAAATCGGCTTGAGCTAATTGGGCGAAACGCATGAAATCATATGCGTCCTGTTTTTGACTTCACTAACGAAAAAATAAGCTTTTACAGGACACATAACATGGTAACCTATACCGGTATCAATCATTTGGCAATGGTCACCGGAAACATGGACGAAACCATCAGATTCTGGAGGGATTTGCTCGGTATGCGTCTTGTGGCCGGCCTTGGGGACAGCAAATACAGACATTATTTTTTCGAAATATCCGAATACGACATGATTGCTTTTTTCGAATGGCAGGATGTGGAAAAAATTCCGGAAAAGGATCACGGAGTTCCGGTTAAGGGACCTTTTGCTTTTGACCACATTTCATTAGGAGTGGAAAGTGATGACGACCTCTGGAAACTCAAGGAAAAGTTTGAAGCAGCCGATATTTGGGTATCTGAAGTCATCAACCACGGATTCATCCACTCTATCTATACCTTTGATCCCAACAACATTCCCATCGAGTTCAGCGCACCGGTGCCGGGTGTGGACATTAGGAAACATCCTAAAATGAAGGACAGAAATCCTTGTATCACTGCCAAAGAAGGACCTGAACCTCAAGGCGCCCAATGGCCTGAACCTCAACAGTTGACACCTAAAGAGGATCGCATGGTCTATCCCGGAGAGGGAATGGTACTTGTTCAAGAATAAAAAATGACTGCTTCGTAAAAAGTCCAATTTCTGCGTTGCGCTTCATTTCGTGTTCATTGCGGCGTAAATGACTACGCCTCACTCCACGAAATTCGCGACGCCTTTTTATCCCGATCGATTGATACGGGGGAACTTGAACTTTTTATTTTGCCGTCTCAATGTTGACTTTTTACGAGTTCATCAAAAATGACTGCTCATCATATTCATCAGCCCATAGCGCCAGACCATGGGGAACATGGTGCGAATCAACGCAAGCTGTTTATTGCCTTATTAATCACCGCCATTGTCATGATCGCTGAAATCATCGGCGGCCTTCTGGCCAACAGCCTCGCTTTGCTCAGCGATGCCGGACATATGTTAACCGATATATTGTCTTTGGGCTTAAGTTTGGCCGCCATGAAGTTAGCCCAAAAACCGCCCACACCCTCCAAGACCTTCGGGTTCCATCGATTGGAAATTCTGGCCGCCTTTTTTAACGGCATGCTGCTGTTTTTTATGTCCTTTTACATATTCTATGAAGCATATCATCGCCTGGTTCAGCCCGAGGAAATCAAAGGCTTATTTATGCTGGTCGTTGCTTTTATCGGTCTTTTAGCCAACGGGGCGGGGATACTGCTTTTAAGAAAATCCGCCCATACAAGCCTGAATGTTAAGTCAGCTTTTTTCCATATCGTGGGGGACACGATTTCTTCCGGGGGGGTAATTTTAGGCGGCGTGATAATTTTATATACCGACTGGTATATAGTAGACCCTTTACTTAGTATCTTTATTGGTCTATTAATCCTTAAAGGAGCTTATGCTCTGATAATGGAATCCATTGATATCTTTCTGGAAGCAACCCCCAAAGATATAAACATGGATGAACTGCTGGGTGAACTCCGTAAAATCAAAGGGGTAAAGGAGGTACATCACATACATTTATGGACAATTACCTCCGGTATTAACGCCATGAGCGCCCATGTATTAATTGACGATCGGCTCATCAGCAGCAGCTCCCATATATTAAAAGAGATTAAAAGCCTTCTGCATAATAAATATAGAATAGAACACAGCACGATTCAGTTTGAAAGCAAAGCCTGTGGAGATGATCTCCTGCAAGATCATGTCCACAGCTAATGGGATGGGAAAACAATGTCCGTTGAATTTAACGTTCTTTTTTTCAGCTCTATTGCCGGGTTATCAACCATTTTGGGAATTATACTCGTAATTCTCAACGAAAAACTTGTTCTTAAATACTCCCATTATGTTAATTCCTTTGCTGCAGGGTTAATTCTGGGAGTTGCCTTTTTCCATCTATTCCCCGAAGCACTGGAACTTTCTGATCATGCTCTGCTCTTTATATTAATGGGTTTTCTTATCTTTTATTTACTGGAAAATGTGATGGTGCTCCATTCGGGCTCTGAAATCCACTTTAAAGAAAAAAAGGGGTCTCGCCATACAAAAGGCAAAGTCATGTTCTCCGGCCTTTTTTTTCACTCTTTTATTGATGGGATCATTATCGGGATCGGTTTTGAAACAGATTTTAGGTTGGGGTTGCTGACTTCCCTGGGAGTTATCGCCCATGAGCTTCCCGAAGGGGTTACCACGTTTGCTTTGATGATTAATTCAATGGAGAAAAAAACTGCCCTGAAGCTGTCAATTGCCGTGGGCCTGGCGACGCCATTAGGCGCTCTGATCTCCCTTACTTTCATGAAAGGCCTATCCGAAGCTATGGTGGGTGTAATGCTGGCAATAGCCGGAGGATCTTTTCTCTACATTGCGGCTTCGGATCTGATTCCGGAAACCCACGAAGAAAAGGGATTTCAAAATTCGGGATTTCTGCTTATCGGCGTCATCTCTTTATATTTATTATCTAAAATCATCGGGGGGTAATGATTTGGGTGCATTACCAGTTTGTTAATTGCTATCCAAGACTTTTTTGCTTTCAGGTTTCAGGTTTCAGCAAATTCGTTTCTTACTCCTGACACCTGAAACCTTATTCCAAGGCTTTCGCTCAAAAAATGAATAAGTTAATAAGTGAAAAACATTTTAACAAATCTGTAATGCTCCCAATGATTTTATGTGACAATGGAAAATTATTTTTGACGGTTTCGTAAAAAGCCCAACTTCTTCGTTGTGCTGCATTTCGCAATCATTCAACGTACGACAAGTACGCGTCATGATGGCAAAATTTGCACGCCTTGAATTTGAACTTTTTACGAAACCGTCTAAATCGGACTTTTTTCGAGACCATTATTTTTAATTTTTTGAAAACAAAGGAAATCACATGCAACAGAGAACAAAAATTGGTATAATTATTTGTGACCGTTACCGCAGATGTGCCGGTGGAAAATGTCTCAGATCATTACAAAACAGGGAAGGCGCATTTGCCCGTTACCGGGATATTGAAGTTGACCTCGTGGGGTATACCACCTGTGATGGGTGTCCGGGGGGTAACATTGAATATGCCGGAGAGGAAATGAAGAAAAACGGCGCAGAAATTATACATCTTGCCACCGGGTTGGTCGTTGGATATCCTCCATGTCCTCATCTTGTATATTTTCATGATTTTATCAAGATACAATACGGACTGGAAGTGGTTTACGGCACTCACCCCATACCTCAAAAATATATTCATATGCATGAGCAATTGGGCACATGGGATGATCCTGAGTGGAAAGAAATTATTCAACCCACATTGACGGATGAAAAAACCCGTTTGGCTTATGACTGACACAAAAATTAAATAGGAATAAAAATGATAACATTATTAGACTATGGCGCCGGCAATGTCAGAAGTGTCATAAATGCAATAGAAAGTTTGGGGCAAAAAGTTAAAATTGTATCCGGCATTGATGATTTGCTGTCTGCTGAAAAGCTTGTTTTTCCAGGGGTAGGCAATTTCGGAAGTATGATGCGGATTCTAAATGATAACAATTATGTCCATGCATTAAAAGACTATCTGCTCTCAGACCGACCCTTTCTTGGCATCTGTCTGGGATTGCACGCGTTGTTTGAAAAAAGTGAGGAAGCACCCGATTCTAAAGGATTGGGCTTCATATCAGGGCATGTAAAAAAATTCGATATTCATCTTTCCGTTCCTCATATTGGATGGAACGGCATCAACATAAAAAAACCTTCCCGGATATTCAACGGGTTACGCGGTGATGATAAATTTTACTTTGTACATTCATTTCACGTGGTACCGGATGACGATTCCGTTGTTTTAACAACAACCAATTATGGTATTGAGTTTGTCAGCGGTATTCAAAAAGGAAATATCACG
>JAFDEW010000252.1 GCA_019310125.1 Deltaproteobacteria bacterium
GGTAAAGGCCAAGCGCCTGTTTTTGTGGTTCAGCGACCGCCACGGGCATGCCTGGCAACAGGCACTTGAAATCGACCAAATCGATTTGGGCCGGGGCAAACGCATGCTGATCAAAGGCGGTGCCTATGATGCCGTCTATCAAATAACCGTTCCCAGGGAGATGGCCAATTGACCAGGAGGGTGCGCTGGCGCCGGAGGCAACTGTCAATAAATACTTGACAGTTCGCCGAGAGGGCAAGCGGGGGAAGAAAAAATGATTTCAAACCACATATTCTGGACTTGGGATTTGGGGTCTCGCTAAGTATATGAAAAATTGTATAAAGAGATCTAATAAGGCCTTTCTTGATCTTAAGCATACCAATTTAGGTGCAAAATTGAAGGCCTAATATCAAATAGGGTCGTTAACCGCTTATTTTCTGTTTGATGATTCCATTGGTCTTTTGAATCAGTTTGTCGATTTTGAATGAATCGAGCTTTTCAAACATTGCCTTTCCTGTTTCAGACCAGATATATTGAGTCAGACATTCACCGGCCCGTGTACATATATCGCAAACGTTATCTTTCATCGTACAATCGGTGATAGTATCTGAACCTTCCAATACCCGTACAATACCGCCAACAGAAATGTCTTCCATGGGTTTGGCCAACATATACCCGCCATAGGGGCCGCGCATGCTTTTAACAAATCCGGCCTTCTTAAGTTTGCTAATGAGTTTTTCAAGATATTTTAATGAGATATTTTGTCTTTTGGAAATCTCACTCAAACGAACGGGTTGGTGTTGCGCATTAAGGGCCAGATCAAGAATCAGCCGTGTTCCGTAACGACTTTTAGTAGTTATTCTCATCGATAACCTTTCGATTTAGATTCCAAAACCGTCCGCAGGCCGGATCGTGAGTCCTACAGGACAATACATATTCCATTAACATTTCTGTTACCCTAGATGATCGTAAACAAAATGGGGCATCCTCGATTCTCGTTTAATTAGGGTACATATTCCATTAACACTTCTGTAGTTCAGTTTCTGTAGTTTCTTGTTTGTTTATACCGTTCTTTATTTCTTTCGGAAGTACTTTGGGAAGTTTTATTGTAAAACAAGATCCCTGTTTCGGTTCCGAGTCAATTTCTATTGATCCACCATGTTGTTCCACGATTTGATTGGCTACAAAAAGACCCAGTCCGGTTCCTCTGTGGCCTTTTGATGAGAAGAAAAGGGAGAACAGATTTTCTTGCGTTTCCCTATCCATACCCATACCGTTATCACGTGCTTCGAAGATCGTATGGCCTTCAGTCTCATGGACACGAAAAATAATTTTATATGATTTATCTTTGGACTTATCATACAGGCATGCATCTATTGAATTTTCAAGAATGCTCACCAGTGCTGAGCTGATAGTTCCCGGATCTATTTCAAACAGCGACCTGGAATGATCAAACTCATAAACGAACTTTATGTTGTGCTTTTCTGCTTTGGGTTTTATAAGTGCAGCCACTTGGTTCGAAAAATCCATAACATTAACATGTGTCCAATTCAAGCCCCTTTCTTTTGTATAATAAAGGATATCAATGACCATACTGCTGATGCGATGGATCATATTTTTAACAACTTCCAGCGCATCATAGGTCTGTTTTTGATTCTCTTTTTCGAGGCCTTTTTCAAGACGGTAAATACCACCATCAAGGGCGGTCAAGATCCCCCTTATCCCATGGGACATTGAGCCGAGCAAAAGGCCTAAGGTGGTGAGGCGGCTTTGAAGTTTCCGTATTTGAGTGATGTTGGTGGACATCTCCATGACCTGGGTGATTTCACCTGTGTCATCTCGTAACGGTGCCGTCCAGGTCAGAACATTGTACTGTTCTCCATGTTGTGACGTAACGACTTCCTCGGTTTGATAGGGAATTTCATCTTGGAATGTGGCTCGGACAGGACACCCACGGCAGGGTTCAGTCCTGTGTTTGTATATTTCGTAACAGTATGATCCGATATGATCACCAAAATCTTTTTTAAATTGTTTGTTTGCACCGGTAAGCCTGAAATTTCTATCCTGAATGGAGATATAGCAGGGCACCTCATCAAATAACTGCTGAAATAACGCTTTGTTCTTGTTGGCCAATTCAAGGGAAGCCTCATAGTTTTTAAATTTAAAGCAAATTTTTCTCCGTTCGTATGCCCGTTGTAACGCAACCTCCAGGGCGCCGCTATTTATCGGTTTACTGATATAATCAGAAGCGCCGGAGCGGAGACAGGTAAGTCCTGTATCCAAGTCTCCTTGATCAACGATCATGATGACTTGTATTTCGGGAAAATTACATTTTACTTTACCAAGGAAATCTACGCCATCCACATCCTGTAATTGAGTTCCGGAAATGACTATAGACGGTCTGTTTTTTGATATAAAAGAAAGGGCACTCCTACTGCTTTCCGTTTTAGTTATATTATACCCGCACCTGTCCAGATATTTTCCCAGAGCATTGCACAGCTCCTTATCCTTATCCACCAATAGGATGTTATTATTCTTTTCGATTTGAGTCATATTCAATATGGTGAGTAATTTCAGACACTATTTACTTAAGGACCGGTAATACCCCAATTGAGCGAAAATGCTCAATTGGAAGTTGTTTGTTATCCGTTATTCGTTAATAGAATAATGTTAAACCAACATTTTTGTATCTTTTCTGGAGATGAGCTGTGATTTTGCCTTTCAAGCTTTCAAAACAGTTAACAGATAACGAATAACTGATAACGCCTAATCGAGTTTTGACCCGATTAGGGTAATAGCCCCCGGTTGTTTTTTTAGTTGCCCATGAGAAAAGAGTATATCTGCTGGCTCAGGTTCTGGCTTAGCCGATGGTATCTTTTACTATTTTTAGCAGTTTGTCCCGGTCAAATGGCTTGGTGATGCTGGCAACTGCCTTATGTATGGCGTATTTGCCTCCGGTCAGACCCGTAATGACAATAACCGGAGTTTTCCTGAATTCTTCTTCTTTCATAAGTTTACGGTAAAACCTTGGGCCCCACTCTTCCGGCATTTCCAGATCAAGGGTTATTAAATCCGGTTTTTCTTTTTTAAGGACTATCATGGCTTCAGAGCCATCTGAGGCGGAGCAGGTCTCATAGCCATTGTCGCTAAAAAAATCTTCCAGATATGTAACGATATTGGGGTCATCATCAACAATTAAAATTTTTTTTGCCATAATATTTCCTCTTCCTTCAATTTTTTCAATTTAGTAACGCTACGCGTTCTCCCCTGTAAAAGGGAGGGTGACTACATATTTATTATTTTATCAGGACGATTTACACTTGCTACCGGACATGTTGCACGCAAAACAACCTGTTCAACCGTGCTTCCAAGCAGCGCTTTTTCAGAGGTCGGTTTTCTAGTATCGTGTGCCATAACAATGAGATCCGCGTAATTTTCGCGGGCAAATTTTACGATCTCTACGTAGGGTATTCCTTCCCATATTTCGATCTCAAAATTATCGAATCCTTTCAACCTGGGAACATACATTTTCCTTATTTTTTCTCTGGCTTCTATCATGTTGTCTTCTATCTCTTCCTGTTCCATGATTTTCCCGGAATGAATGGAACTGATATCATAAGCATGGAAAAGATGTAGTGTGCATCCAAACGTTTTTGCCACCTTATATGCAAAAAGAAACGCCGAATCCGCCGACCTGGAAAAATCTGTTCCGAAAACGATATTGGAAAACCCTCCCCAGACTGATGCAACCGGACGGCCGATAATAAGAACGGGGCATCGTGCCGATTTTGCAACAGCCTGCAGCGTACTACCCGTGGCGCTTCTATACTTATAGGTGCCTTCATCTTCCTCTCGGGTGGTCGATCCCATAATGATCAGGTCTACATCTCTTTTGCGCGCAGCCCTGAGGATTTCCGTATGAGGAACTCCGGGCAAGGCTTCAATTGCAGACTTTTGATGCATTTCAAGTTGTATTGCATAGGTGTTTTTCATCTCCTCCTTTACCCAGCCAAGATAATCATCATCAACAGTTACGGTTTCACCGGTTCTGACGTCTGTTACGAATCGGCTAAACCCCCTCGAAGGAATACCGAGAACGTGAAAAACAATAAGTTCTGAACCGTATCTCTTGGCCATGTCAAAAGCCACTCTGGCCGCGTGATCACACGAAGGAGACGCCGTTGTTGCAAACAATATTTTTTTGAACATAAACCACCCCTAAGATAATATTAGATGTTTCAAACGTGATGGCTTCGTAAAAAGTCCAACTTCTGCGTTGCGCTGCATTCCTCGTCACTGCGACGTACTATACGTAAGTCTCATTCCTCGGAATTTGCGCGCCTTGAATTTGGAGCTTTTTACTTTGCCATCAAAATCTGACTTTTTACGAGACCGTCAAACGCATCCGTTGATTTATTCTTCCTTTGGTT
>JAFDEW010000253.1 GCA_019310125.1 Deltaproteobacteria bacterium
CGCCTTGGGGTCATCCTTAAGCAGTCGGGATTTCTCTTGTGCCGACGTATGAATAGACGTTACAATCAAAAAAAAGAGAATGACTACAAGGCAGGCAATAGCTTTGTGTATTCGCGCTAATTTTAAAACTTTGTATTTTTCTTTTGGGTAAGCGGCAAAAGTTAAGAAAAATGTTTTGTATTCGGAGCAGGAAGAAATTTTGCCGCAACGATCAAAGCAGCCTTGGAGCAAAAGACGGGAGTTTTGTAAATGGCTCATATAAAATATTCCGGGCAACTGAATCCGAGTAGGATGAAAAATTCAGGTTAGCTTTTGATCCATGTCAATAACATCTTGAATAAGAAAAAGATATCAAGTATAAATGACATTTGAGTCAAAAAATCAAGCGGTAGTTACCAAATGATAACTTAAAATGAATATTTTATTAACAAACGATGACGGTATTTACGCAGAAGGGCTCTGGGCGCTTTACGAAAAGTTTGCGGGCCGGCACAGGGTAACCGTAGTCGCTCCGGATCGCGAGCGAAGTGCTGTAGGGCATGGTATTACTTTGTATCAACCGCTTCGTACACATATCGTTAATATCAATAACGGCTTCACGGGATATGCGGTGAACGGAACACCGGCGGACTGTGTCAAAATGGGCCTTATGGAACTTCTCGACACCAAACCGGATATGGTGATCTCAGGAATCAATCCCGGTGCAAATGTGGGGGTTAATATCAACTATTCCGGGACCGTTGCTGCGGCTAAAGAGGCTGCATTATACAACGTACCGGCAATTGCTATTTCCATACAGGGACGTGAGGCTGCCGAGTATAATCACGCTGCTCATTTTACTGCGACACTGGCAGAAAATATTTTTAAAAACGGGCTCCCTTTCGGAACTTTCCTCAATGTAAATATCCCCGATATACCCGCTGATAATATAAAAGGTGTTCGGATAAGCAAGCAGGGAACCGCCCTTTATTCTGAATATCTTGAAAAGAGGATCGATCCTCGCAACCGCACCTATTATTGGCATGGGCATGATTCCAATACGCCATTTAATGACTCTGAAATTGACGGTGCCGCACTTGACGATAATTTTATTTCCATAACACCGATTAAATGCGATATGACGGATTACACCATGATCGATGAACTGAAGCGCTGGAATATCACTTAACTTTCTCATCACTAATTTGAAAGTATATGAATTTCTTTTTTTGGACACAGATGGACACAGATTATCAACATTCTTAGAATAAGAAATAATATTATTATCTGTGTATACCTGCCCGCTTGTGCCCCAGGCCGCCTCTACTTGCTTGGCTGGCGGGCGAGCTCGCATGGCAGGCGGGTCTGCGAAAATCTGCGTCCTATTTAACTTGAAGGGTTGCGGAATGAAAAAATATTTTATCACTGATATCAAGGCCGGGGATTTTATTGATGATATTTTTGTATTATCCGAAAAAAATCTGGCCCAGAAAAAGGATGGGAATAATTTTCTAAATGTAACGTTATCCGATAAAACAGGAACCATAAAGGGTGTGGTATGGGATAATGTGGATCAGATAACGGCCGGTGTAAAATCCGGTGATTTTGTACATATCAAGGGAAATGTCAACGAATATAAGGGGGTTTTGCAACTGGTCATCAAAAATATGGAGACATTTTCCGCCCACAAAATAAATCCCGCTGATTTTTTGCCCATGACCCCCAGAAACATCGAGAGCATGTTTGAACGGCTTGTGAAAATAACCGCTTCCGTTAAACCCGCTTATTTAAACCAGCTTATTCAAGCATTTTGGAATGATAAAGAGTTTGTTCGCGAGTTTAAAACTGCACCGGCAGCAAAAAAAATGCACCACGCTTATATTGGAGGTCTTTTGGAACATACTCTGTCAATGGTGAGTCTGGCTGAAAAGGTTGCCGGACATTACGGCGGAATCGACAAAGACCTTCTTATGGTAGGCGCACTGCTACATGATATCGGCAAAACAAAAGAGTTCGAATACCAATTCAGGATAGACTACACCGACCGGGGTCGGTTGTTGAACCATATTGTGATAGGGATCGAAATGATCGATGAAAAGCTATCGGGAATTAAGGACTTCCCGGAAGATCAGCTGGTTCTGCTCAAGCATATGATTGTAAGCCATCATGGCATGCGGGAATTCGGCTCACCCGAACCGCCCAAAACTATTGAAGCGGTCATACTGAATTATATTGATGAGATAGACTCAAAGGTGAACGGCATCCGTGATTTTATGGCCAAGGAAGATCCCAATGAGCCCTGGACCTCTTATCATAGACTGCTTGAGCGGCATTTTTATAAGGGAAAAAAGAATCACGCAACATCTCAATAAATTCTGGTGTATGAAATGATCCTATTGACCCGAATCCATAATTTATTGAGAAGTTACAGAATCACTAGCTAAGGTGTTGAATTTTTGAGGCGTTATGTTTATCTCTTTTGAAGGAATAGAAGGCTCGGGCAAGACGACCCAGATACATCATATGGAAAAGTTTTTTCAAAATAATGGACAGGACTGTGTCATCACAAGGGAGCCGGGAGGAACCCGAATCGGAGAAAAGATACGGGCAATTCTTTTAGACCCTGAAAGTAAGGATATGGATCCTTTGACGGAACTTCTTTTATATACCGCTGATCGGGCCCAGCACATCAAGGAATTTGTATCTCCATTTTTATCGGCGGGCAAAACGGTTTTATGTGACCGTTTCTATGATGCTACAGTAGTTTATCAGGGTTTTGCAAGGGGGTTAGATATCGGGTTAATAGACAAACTCCATAACTTGCTGTTTGAAAACTTAAAACCGGACATTACGATTCTTCTTGATCTTCCCCCTGAAAAGGGACTTTCGCGAGCCTGGAAACAGATAGAAACCGGCGACAGGAAAAACGTTGAAACCCGATTTGAAGAAGAAAAACTTTCATTCCACAACAAGGTACGCTCCGGGTATCTGGACCTTGCACGCCTTGAACCGGGACGGTTTAGGGCCCTCGATGCGTCTATGTATGAAAATCAGGTTCGCAATGAAATCATAAAAATATTGTCTGGCGCGATGAATCCAAATACATAGCCAAGCGTTGCCCTAAACCCACGAGTTAAGGAAGACCGAATGACCCACTCAATTCTTGACACCATCGGCAATACGCCCCTTGTTGAGATAAAGAATCTTACTCCAAATCCCAGGGTAAAAATCCTGGCAAAGCTTGAGTATTTTAACCCGGGCGGTTCCATCAAGGACAGAGCCGCTCTTTTTATGATTGAAACCGGCGAGAAATCCGGAAAACTTACCCCTGATAAAACAGTGCTTGAGGCCACAAGCGGAAACACGGGCATCGGGTTGGCCCTTGTATGTTCGGTAAAAGGATATAAGCTTCTATTAACCATGTCCGAGTTTGCCAGCGTTGAACGGCAAAAAATCTTGAAAGCCCGTGGCGCGGAAATTTTGCTGACCCCCGGACATATGGGGACAGACGGCGCCATTGAGGAGGTCTATCGGTTGGCCAGGGAAAATCCCGAATTGTATTTTATGGCGGATCAATTCAACAACCCCGCCAACTGGCAGGCCCACTATTTTGGAACAGCCGTTGAGATCTGGGAGCAGACCGGCGGAAAGGTTACTACAGTTGTTGCCACCATGGGTACAAGTGGAACCCTTATGGGGCTTTCAAGACGGTTGAAAGAATATAACCCCCATATACGGATCATCGGCGTTGAGCCTTATCTAGGCCATAAAATTCAGGGTCTGAAAAATATGAAAGAAGCTTATCGTCCTGAAATTTTTGACAAGAAACGTATTGATGAGATTGTATATATCGATGACGAAGAAGCCTTTGAAATGACGAGGCAGCTTGCAAAACAAGAAGGCCTGTTTGTGGGTATGAGCAGCGGAGCAGCCTTGGTTATTGCTCAAAAGCAGGCTGAGAAAATGGCCGAGGGTACGATTGTGGTGATATTCCCGGACGGTGGTGAACGTTATTTAAGCACACCGCTTTTTACGGTACGGGAAAAAATAGGTCTAAAACTGTTCAACACCATGGGCCGCATCAAGGAACCCTTTGAACCTATTTTGCCGGGCAAGGTCTCCCTCTATTCCTGTGGACCCACGGTATACGCAAGAATGCATGTGGGTGAATGCAGACGTTTTGTTTTTTCAGATCTTTTGAACCGTTATCTGGAATACAGGGGGTATGATGTCACACACATCATGAACATAACGGATCTGGACGACAAGACCATAAACGGATCAGAAAAAGCGGGTTTGGAGTTATCTGAATTTACCGAAAAACATGTTCGCTTGTTTTAGGGTATTTGGAGGCAGGTTTAATTTCAAGGAACTCCAAATCCTTTTTAAAGGAAGCGATATGTTTTTCGGTAAAT
>JAFDEW010000032.1 GCA_019310125.1 Deltaproteobacteria bacterium
GCGTTGAACCGGTTTTGAATTTGTGATTTGTAATTTGAGATTTATTTGTAATTTGGTGCTTGGAATTTGTGATTTTAGACACAAAACTCCAAGGCAGAGCCATCTATCTCTGACGTGGCCCAAAGGACCAGGTTTTTCAGGGTAAAATAAATACCTTGTCAGTAATTTTTAAATGGATTAAAAAAATAAAATAAATTCTTCATAAGGGATTCGGATTAGGGAGAATCATGAGAAGCATACAAACAAAAATTTTAATTTGCATCGGCTTCGTAACCATAGTTTTTTCTTTCTTTGTTTTTTATCAAGCGTATTCCATAATCCATGAGCATATAAATGAGGAAGTGGAAAAGGAAGTGGCAATAGCGCTGCAGTTCGATCTTGCCATTCGCACTTATGTGGCCGATCGTATCCGGCCTTTGATGTATGATTTGGTGGGCAAAGATGAATTTATTCCTGAGACCATGTCAACGTCTTATGTGGCACGAAGTATTTTTGAAGAGGTTCGCAAGGAATTTCCGGAATATATCATAAAATTCTCGTCAGACGATCCCAGGAATCCTGCAAATCAGGCAGGACCTGAGGAACTCAAAATAATTGATTATTTCAATAATAATCCCGGAACAAATCGATGGGAAGGAAAGATATTCATCGACGGTAGACAGTATATGGCCAAGTTCAGTGCCAGACGAATGGAGGAGTCATGCCTGCGCTGCCACGGCAATCCTAAAGACGCTCCGGAATCATTGCTCAAGAGATACGGACCCACAGCGGGTTTTCATCGACCCGTGGGAGAGGTGATCGGTATGGATACGGTTGCCATTCCCATGGACAAGATCATTCAAAAGTTGTGGTCTGAATCGATTAAAAGCTTTGCCATAAGTGGCCTGGCCATTATGCTCTTTTTTTTCGGTATGGTAATAGCCTTCAAGTTTTTCATCATAAATCGGCTTTCCAAAATAACGGAACACTTTAAACATGCTGCAAGTCAAGAGGATTATACGCATGTTGCGCCTGTTGAAGTTAAAGGGAAAGACGAAATCAATACACTTGCTTTAAGTTTTAACACTCTGGTGGGAAAGCTAAAGAAATTTTATTCTTCTCTTGAAATGCAGGTAAAAGAACGAACCATGGCGCTTGAACTGGCCAATGACCAGTTGAGGCGGGAGATAAGCGACCGCCAAAAAATAGAGGAAGCCCTAAGTGAGAGTGAAGAAAAATATCGTACGGTTCTGGCGGCAAATCCCGACCCTGTTGTTGTGTATGACAAAGAGGGCAAGGTAATTTATTTTAACCATGCATTCACACGTGTTTTCGGATGGGATCTCGAGCAGTGCATACATAAAAAAATGGACTTTTTTGTGCCTGAGCAAAGCTGGACCGAGACACGAATTATGATCGAGAAGGTCAAGGCCGGAGAGGATTTTTCCGGAATAGAAAGCCGAAGATTTACAAAGCAAGGCGAAATTGTTGATGTAAGTTTAAGTGCGACGGTTTACAGGGATTCGGGCGGAAATCCCGTAGGGAGCATCGTCAATTTGCGAGATATTACCGAGAAAAAGCGTTTACGGGCTGAAGCCATGCGGGCCGGACATCTTGCCTCTCTGGGTGAACTGGCGGCAGGTGTTGCTCACGAAATAAATAATCCCATAAGCGGTGTTATCGGCTATGCCGAGGTATTAAAAGACAAATTTGAGGAGCAGGGCCAGGATGATGATATTCCAAAAAAGATTATCAAAGAGGGAGAACGCATTGCGGAAATTGTTAAAAATTTGCTTTCTTTTGCCCGGGATCGTAAGGAAGAGCATAGTCCTGCCAACGCTACGGATATTCTTTCAGATGCGCTTGGCCTGGTAGAAAAGCGAATAATAAAAGACGGGATAAAATTTTCTATAAACATTCCTGATAATCTTCCAAAAGTTAAAGTACGCAGCAAGGAGATCCAGCAGGTCTTTTTAAATATTATCAGCAATGCCAGGTATGCCCTGAATCAAAGATATCCGGAACCCCATGAGGATAAAATCTTTGAAATAAATGGGAAAATCGCAGAGATTCAAGGCCAAAAGTATGTTAGATTAATATTTTTTGATCGCGGAATCGGTATGCCCGGCAACATCGTCAATAGAATAAGCGATCCATTTTTTTCCACCAAACCTCCGGGTGAGGGCACCGGTTTGGGACTTTCCATCAGCCACGGCATTTTAAAAAATCATGGAGGAAGACTCTGGTTTGAGAGTGTGGAAGGCGAATACACAAAAGTCGTGGTAGATCTGCCGGTGGATAATGGATGGGATAAGATTTAACCCCCCTTTTTTTTCCTTAAAATACTATGGCAAATCGGTACAAAAGCTTGAACCGGTTGGCCCGGTTCGCCCTGCAATGATCGAGCTTACTGTTTGACCTATTATTATAAATGGTTTATACTCATAAAAAATTGGCATTAAAGGGGATAGCTACGGCTCGCTGCTAATTTTCGACCACAAAAAAGGGGTATGGCTGAAATGCTGTAACCCCTTGAGAAAACTGGTACGCCTGGCAGGATTCGAACCTGCGACCTACGGATTAGAAGTCCGTTGCTCTATCCAGCTGAGCTACAGGCGCAAAGAGAAAATAAAAATTGTAAATACCATATCCTCGTATGTAAGTCCATTAAATATTGATTAAGTTACAAGGACTCGAGTTCATCAAAACTTAAAGCGTTGGTAAAAAGTCGATTTACTGATTTTTTAATAGTCTGTCAAATATTAACATGAATAAATTTAAGAAAAAACAAAAACGTTCCAGAACAAAACGGGATCAAAATAGCACGGTCAAACATGAAAACGATGGCGAAAAAGCGGAATATCCTTCCGATGACACTGCTATTATTAAGTTCGACCCGCTTCAACGATACCTTTCAGAAATAAGCAGGCACAAGCTTCTCACCAGAGAGCAGGAAGTAGAGCTTGGGAAAAGAGTCATGGAAGACGGTGACAGCGAAGCTGCATATATTCTGGTGACCGCCAACCTCAGGCTTGTGGTAAAAATCGCTCTTGAATTTCAGCGAGTATGGATGCAGAATCTTTTAGACCTGATTCAGGAAGGGAATATCGGGCTCATGCAGGCAGTTAAAAAATTTGATCCATACAAGAATGTCAAGTTCTCATATTATGCCTCATTCTGGATAAAGGCTTACATCTTAAAGTTTATTATGGACAACTGGCGTCTTGTGAAAATAGGGACCACCCAGGGGCAACGAAAACTTTTCTTCAAGCTTAAGAAAGAGAAGCAGAAGCTGATTGAGCAGGGGTTTGATCCCAAACCAAAACTTTTGTCCGAAAGACTGGGGGTATCCGAACGTGAAATCGTGGATATGGACCAGAGGCTTGATGGATGGGATGTTTCTTTGGATGCTCCTATAAAGGATGATTCAGATACCGAAAGAATGGAATTGTTAAACACGGATGTCGAATCTACGGAAGATCGGATGGCGAAAAAGGAAATCGAGAGCCTTTTACATAATAAGATTGCCGAGTTTAAAAAAACAATGACGACCAGAGAGCTTGAAATTTTTGAAAAGCGTATTTTTTCAGACTCTCCTGAGACGTTGCAGGAAATTGGTGATCGATACAATATATCGAGAGAACGTGTCCGTCAGGTTGAAAAGAATATTATCAAGAAGTTGAGAGAGTTTTTTAAACGCGAAATTCCCGATTTTGATTTTTATGACAGGATTAACATATCTGATTGAAGCAGGATATTTTTAAAATGAAAACCGGCGTTATCAAATTGACCCTTGCAGTTATGGTCATCCTAATTTTTTTCGGTTGTTTCCCTTATAAAAAGGCGGTTCAGCCATTAAGTAAAAACCTGGACCATACGGCAGAAGACTCGTTTGCGCCGGAGAGCCGTTATTATTACTTTACAGAGGCACAGTTACAGCGGAAAACAGGCAACTACGATAAAGCGATTCAATATCTAAATAAAGCCATTGAAACAGATCCTGAATCTATTTATCTGCGGTTGGAGCTGGCGACCCTTTACATTCTTATAAAAGAGAACCAGAGTGCCTTAAGTATTGTTGAAAAAATTATAGAAAAGGAACCTGAAAACCTTAACGCTATTATGATGTATGGAAAACTTAAGCAGGAGCTTAATCAGCTTGATGACGCCCAAGCGGTGTATGAAAAAATTATTACCTTGGATCCGAAACAAGAAAATATATATTTGCTTTTAGGCGGTTTGTATATGCAGGAAGGGAAACTTAACCGGGCATTAAAGATCTATAATCAGCTGGTTCAAAACTTTCCCGAATCATATGCAGGGCATTTTTTTATAGCAAAAATATTCAAAGAGCAAAACAATACTCTCGGAGCCGAAAAAGAATTTAAAAAAACTTTAGAAATAAATCCCGACCTCGAGGAACCGCGTTATGAGCTGATCAGCCTGTATGAGACTATGGGCAAAGAAAAAAAAGTTATTCAGTTATACCGGGAGCTTTTGAAAAAGAATTCCCAAAATATAAGAGCGGCCATGGAACTCGGATCTTATTATTATAAAAGGGGAATGACACAAGCTGCGGGAAAAATTTTTAAGGACCTGGGCCAAAGAAGCATTGCGCAAAAGGAAGTCATACGAAAGGTGGTTAGGCTCTATTTGAATACAAAGGAATATGATGCCGCGGCCATCATTCTGGAAGGTATGTTAAAGGGTGCGCCGGACAGTTCAGAGCTTCATTACATTACAGGGATTGTCTTTGATGGGAAAAAAGATAAAGACAAAGCCATTATGCATTTTAAAGAGGTGGCGGCGGATTCAAGCTTTTATAAGGAAGCCGTGGTTCATATTGCATTTTTATACCAGGAACAGAAAAAAATTGATCAAGCAATACATTTCTTAAAAGACGTTATTAAAAAAATGCCTGATGATCCTGACCTGTTACTTTATCTGGGCTCATTTTATGAAGATACGGGGGAATTCGAAAAAGCGGAAACCGTTCTTAAGCAGGGACTTGAAATTGATTCTGAAAATACCAGTCTCCGTTTTCGACTGGGTGTTATTTATGATAAGTGGGGAAAGAAAAAAGCTTCCATAGAAGAAATGAAGACCGTGATACGTCTTGACGAAAAGGATGCCAATGCACTGAATTATCTTGGCTATACCTATGCAGAGCTTGGGGAGAATCTGGATGAGGCCGAACGTCTTATCAAGGCGGCATTAGAACAAAAGCCTGATGACGGGTATATTACAGACAGCCTGGGGTGGGTATATTTTAAAAAAGGACTCTTAACCAAGGCATTGAAATATCTGGAAAAGGCCGTAAGTTTGGTGCCTGACGACCCGATAATCCTGGAGCATTTGGGAGATGCGTATCTGAAGATAAGTGATAAGAAAAAAGCGATTCAATTCTACAGACGTTCGTTGTTGAAAAAAGAAAAAGACAAAGATGACCTTGAGAAAAAGATACGGGAATTATCCGGTAAATGAAATGCTCAGCATACACCCGGCGCCTTGCAATACCTCTTTTTATCGGTGTGTTTTTTTTCTCGGCCTGCAGCACAATTGCTCCAATGGTTCCCGGAGGTCCCGGTGATCTAAAAACCTTATCTGAAGCCGGTGAGATTGTTTCTTATCTGAAAAATCAAAATCTTCATCTCAAAACCTTCAAAGGTATGGGCAGGGTAACATTTTGGAAAAATGAAAAAAAAGATCTGACCACCCGGGTTGCTTGGGCAGGATCGGTACCGGACAGATTCCGTATTGCACTCCGAAGCGTTTTGGGACAGCCTGTGGTAAGCGTTGCATCCGACGGCCAGTGGATCTATCTTGTGGATCACACACGGGGTAAATTTTATAAACAGCACTCCAAAGATTCCACAATGAAAAGATTCTTCTCAATACCCGTAACATCCGATGATATGGTTAATCTTCTGGCCGGCCGCGTTTCTGTTGATAATTATGATTCTGCAGCTGTTCTAAGAAATGATGGTTCTCCCGGTCCCATGTCCGATAGTCCGTCATGCCGCACTGCGGTATCGAATCAAGAGACGCCTTGCGAACCTGAGCATGGATACATCCTGGTTCTAAAAAAAGGATGGGGGAACACCTGTCAGAAGATATACCTTGATGCGAGCAGAAAACAGGTGCGTAAGGTGGAAATATTTTATTTAACCGGCAATCTTAAATATCGTGCGGAATTTAAAACCATGCAGGATATAGAGGGATACCGGGTCCCTTCCCGTCTGGTGCTTACAAGCCATGACGGTTCCGGTTTTCAGCTTGATGTGGACAGATACTGGGCCGGTGTTTCGGTTTCTCCGTCACTGTTTGTGTTGACGCCGCCGGAGTAGAAAAGAAGGGGTTCAGGTGTCAGATGTCAGGTTTCAGGGGTGTCAGGGTTCAGAGGTTAGTGAAAAGTGATGAATAATGAATATCGAATGATGAATATCGAATGACGAATGAAAAGTGGCCAATGAAAAATGGCCCATGACAAATGAACAGCAAGAGTGAAATATGCTTTGCTGCGGAGCCGACGCTGGGCAAGCTGGCAAAATGGCTGCGGATTCTTGGCTTTGATACCTCTTACGACCCCGTGGTTTCAACGAAAAAAAACATGGATTCGGGGAGGAAAAACCGTATTCTGCTCACCCGCACCGAGCGTGTCCGGGACGGCAAATTGCCGCAAGAGTGTATCTTTATCACGTCCAACAATCCCTTTGAGCAGCTCAGACAGGTGATTGACACGCTGGGCATTATTTATACGGATACGCATCCGTTTTCACGATGTATCCGGTGCAACACCCGAATCCAACCCGTGGACAAGGGTTCTGTGCGAGGGAGTGTGCCGGACTTTATCTGGCAAACCCGCGATATTTTTCAGATCTGTGGCCGATGCCGGCGAATATTCTGGCCGGGGAGTCATACCCAACGGAGCCACGATATCATCATGAGGCTGTTTGACCGTTATGATAACCGGTAAAAAAGTTATTGCCCTTGAAGCACGGCTTAAAAACTGTAAAAATGTTGTAACCTTGGGGGTTCGACCTAATTTTTCCGATTATAGCGCTGCGGAAGCGGATCTTATTCGAAATGCCGAAAAAATATACTATCCCACCACATTTTATGCCGAACTGTTGGATGCCATGGGAAAAAAAACGTTTCCCAGTTACCATAATTATAAGTGTGTTCAGGATAAGATCAAACAGACCGCTTTGTTTAATCTTCTGGAGATACCTCATCCCAGGACTCGGGTGTTTTATGGAAACCGCCAGAAAAACTCTATTTGCGATCATTTTAAATTTCCTTTTATCGCCAAGATTCCAAGAGGATCGGCCATGGGAAGGGGGGTTTACCTTATCCGGAGTCAAAAAGACCTTGATGACTATATCAAAGTATCGAAGGTTGCCTATATTCAGGAATATCTGCCGTCCGACCGGGATATACGGGTGGTTATTATAGGAGATCGGGTGGTTCACGCCTACTGGCGCATTGCGCCCGCGGGTGAGTTTAGAAGCAATGTTGCTGTGGGGGCAACCATCAGTCTTGATCCTGTGCCTGAAAACGCTCTTGATCTTGCCCTTGATACCGCCCGAAGATGCCGGTGGGACGATGTGGGGATCGATATCATTGAGCATGACAAAAATTTGTATGTTCTTGAGGCCAATATGAAATTTGGTAAAGAAGGATTCAGAAAGGCGGGGATGGATTACCTTAAACTTATGGAGCGCATGATAGAAAATGGTCAGATTTAAAGACAAAAACCTTGATATGCTCCGTGTGGCCTTAAGACAGCGGGAAAGCGAAATGTTATCTCCCATTGCAACGCTGAGTACTGAAGGCGTGCGACGGGTTCATGATGTGCCTTCAGAAAAAGGGTTCCGCCAGATATTTTCTGTGGATGCGGATCGGATTCTGAATTCACGGGCCTACACGCGATATATCGACAAGACCCAGGTCTTTTATCTGATACACAATGATCATATTACCCACCGGGTGCTCCATGTTCAACTGGTATCGAAAATTGCAAGGACCATTGGTCGGTATATGGGATTGAACGAGGATCTCATTGAGGCCATTTCTCTGGGCCATGATATCGGGCATACCCCGTTCGGGCATGACGGCGAAAGATTTTTGTCAGAACTTTGCCGGTCAAATGGTATCGGGTATTTTCAGCATAACGTTCAGAGTGTTCATTTTCTGGACAAGGTGGAATGTAAAGGCAAAGGATGGAATCTTTGTCTTCAGACGTTAGACGGCATTCTCTGTCATGACGGAGAAATCCATAATCGGACACTTGAACCAATTAGGAATAAGACATTTGAAATATTAGATAAAGAGATGTTAGCCAAAAAGAATAATCCCGAAATTAAATTGATCCCCATGACTATGGAAGGATGTGTTGTCCGCATGGCAGATACGGTCAGCTACATCGGTCGTGACATAGAAGATGCCATCCGGCTCAAAATGATCAAACGATCTGATCTTCCCAGGGAAAGCGTGGCTATCCTCGGGGATACCAACGGGACCATCGTTTATAATCTTGTCACCGATATTATCAAAAACAGCTTTCAAAACAGCTATGTTGCGTTCAGCCCGGAAGTATCGGACGCCCTTAAGCGGCTCAAGGATTTTAACCTGGAGCGTATTTACATGAATCCGGAAATCAAAAAACATACGGGCCTTATAAAAAAATTGTTTGCAATGCTTTTTGAAAAATACCTTGATCATATTGAAACTGAAAATCGAACGTCAGTGATTTTTACCGGTTTTCTGGAAAATATGTCCGAAGATTATATTAAAAGCCACTGCAAAGAGGAAATCGTCAGGGATTTCATTGCCGGAATGACGGATCACTATTTTTTGAGACAGTGCCCGGAAAATGTGCGTCCGAAAATGCGATTCAAATAACAGTATTTGTTCGGAGTGATTGAGTTAGTAAAAATTCCAAATAACAAATCCCAAAAAACAAATAAATCACAACACGCGGCGCAAGCGCCTGCGTTGCGCGTTGAACAGGTTTGGAATTTGTAGTTTGAGATTTGGTGCTTGAAATTTGAGATTTATTTGAAGGTTGGTATTTGTAACTGGGAGTCTTGTTTAGCTTTTTTGAGGATGATAATTGACTAACGATGTATCAAAAACGATCGTACAGGAATTTGACGGCGGGAAAGAATCTGGTTGGTTTCAGGGTGGCCGTTAAGGAAACAGATCTGTTTGTGCATGCGGTCAAACCCCTCGAGGACATTACCAGGGAACTGATTCTCAAGCACAGAGGGGTTGTTGAGGCGTATATAAAAACATACCCTGAATTTGTAACCACGTTGACGCCGTGGCGGGTCAGCGGCCCGGCGCCCATTATCATAACCGACATGGCATCAGCGGGTGAAAAGGCCGGCGTCGGTCCCATGGCGGCGGTTGCCGGTGCAATTGCCGAGCACGTGGGGATCGATCTGTTGGGGCATACCCATGAGGTTGTTGTGGAAAACGGGGGGGACGTTTTTTTTAAAACCAACGGCCCGGTGACCATCGGTATTTTTGCAGGCAACTCTCCGGTAAGTCTTGGCATGGGTCTGCGGGTGGATCCGGGTAAAAAACCGTTATCCGTATGCACATCATCAGGCACCGTGGGACACTCGCTCAGTTTCGGAAAAGCGGATGCGGTCTGTGTGTTGTCCCGCTCCGGTTCACTTGCCGATGCCGCTGCAACGTCCATCGGCAATCGGATAACGTCAAAAGCGCATATCGGGTCTGCAATTGATTTCGGTAAAAATATCAAAGGGGTTGGCGGGATTGTTGTGATTGTGGGAGGTGAGATCGGCATGTGGGGGGAACTGGAGGTTGTGCGCCTAAAATAGAAAAGGGTTGAGTTTTGGGCTTGAAAAGGGTATTTGAATTGAAGATTGACGAATGAAGATTGACGAATGAAGATTGACGAATGAAGATTGACGAATGAAGATTGACGAATGAAGATTGACAATTGACGAATGACGAATGACTATGTTATTTTCGATTCTAATTAGGAGGATGTATAATGAAAACCATGTGGGCTCCCTGGCGCATGGAATATATTCTGGGCGATAAAGAGAACGGCTGTATATTTTGCAAAGCGCTTTCGGAACAGGACAATCTGACCCTTTACAAGGGCAAGGCGACCCTTGTGGTTATGAATAAATATCCTTATATTAACGGCCATCTTCTGGTGGCGCCGATTAGACATATTTCCACTCTGGATCAGCTCAGCAAAAGCGAAATGGGAAATCTTCTCAAAACCGTTGAACAATCTGTGGGAATATTAAAAAAAGTGATGACCCCCGACGGGTTTAATGTCGGACTTAATCTGGGGAAAGTGGCGGGCGCCGGCGTTGAAGAACATCTCCACTTTCATATTGTTCCCCGGTGGTTTGGCGATACAAATGCGTTAACGGTTTTTGCCGATGTACGTGTTATCCCGGAGCATCTAATAACCACCTACAATAATTTAAAGCCTCACTTTGATAAATTAGATTTAACCAGCTGATATTGAAGGAGATAACCATGAAAAAATTTAAGATCGTTCTCTGGGTAATTATTATAGGCTTTATCGCAATTATTTTTTTCTCGAACAAGGAGTATTTGTTGGCGAAACAAGTTCTTCAAATAGATCTTTTGTACGGTGAACCGTTTCATACCATGGCACTGCCCAATGCGGTCTTTTTCCTGGTTTTTTTTCTGACCGGGTTTTTGACTGCCTATTTTATCAGTCTTTCCGCACGGTTCAAATCCAAAAAAACAATAAAAAATTTAAACGCGGCAGCCACTTCCCAGCTGGAAGAGATTGCAGCCCTAAAAAAAGAGTTGGAATCATTACAAAGCGGTTCTTCGGACCCTACGGCCCAACCCACAGAAACTTTTTAGGAATATGAGTGTTTCGAAAACGACTCCCATGATAAAGCAGTATCTTTCCATTAAGGAAAAGTACTCTGACGCGATACTTTTTTACCGAATGGGAGATTTTTACGAAATGTTTTTTGAGGATGCCGAGCTTGCCTCCCGGCTTCTTGAGATCACCTTAACTTCACGGAACAAGAAAGACGAATTCCCGATTCCCATGTGCGGTGTCCCGTATAAATCCGCGCAGACCTATCTGGCCCGCCTCATTGACCAGGGATACAAAGTCGCCATATGTGATCAAATAGAAGATCCGGCCCAGGCAAAGGGTTTGGTCAAAAGAGATGTGGTCCGGGTGGTTACCCCGGGGATGATTGTCGATAATGAGTTGCTCGATGAAAAGACAGATAATTATGTTCTTGCGGTTGTCTACCATAACGGTGCCGCCGGACTGAGCTATCTGGATATTTCAACCGGGAAGTTTAGGATGACCGAATCTGAACATATGGATGCCATTGTTGATGAGGTCCTCCGCATATCGCCAAGAGAAGTTCTTTTCCCTGAATCTTCAAGAAATGATTCCATTCTTCTGCCCATTATAAAATCACTGCCTGAAAAATCCATAACCTTTTTACAAGACAGTGCATTTGAATACAGCAGGGCACGGGAACGGCTTATTGATCAATTCAACACCCTTTCTCTTGAAGGGTTCGGTTGTGAACATTTAAAAACCGGTGTGCGGGCGGCCGGAGCACTTATTTTCTACGTCCGGGAAACCCAGAGACAGAAAGTAGAGCATTTCACCGGCATCTCAACGTATTCACTGAGCAATTACCTTCTGGTTGACGAGTTAAGCTGCCGGAACCTTGAACTGATCAAGAATATCCGTACCGGATCCGGACACGGCACCCTCCTGGAAATTATGGACAAAACCATTACCGCCATGGGAGGCAGGCAGATGAAGCGGTGGATCAAATATCCGCTCATGGATGTTTTAAAGATTCAGTCCAGACAGGATGCGATTGAAGAAGCAAAGGAAAACATTCAGGTTCGAAAGAATATCCGGGAACTCTTAAAATCGGTTTATGATCTTGAACGCCTCGGGAGCAAAATCGCCATGAGGCAGTCCAATGCCAGGGATCTTGTCGCGCTCAAGCGTTCCATTAACAGCCTGCCCGGTATCTGGTCTCTGCTTTCCCATCTCAAAGCGAAATTGTTTGCCTGTGATCAGGATATATGCGGCCTGTGTGAATTGGCGGAGTTGATCGAACGGTCGATCCGGGAAGATGCTCCCCATACCATCAATGAAGGCGGTATCATTAAGAAAGGATACCATCAGGAGCTCGATGAACTGATTGCCGTCAGCCGGCACGGCAAAGAGTGGCTGGCCAGACTCGAGGCCGGGGAGAAGCAGGCCACCGGAATCAATTCACTCAAAGTGCGCTATAACAAGGTATTCGGGTATTTTATCGAGGTCCCAAAAGCACGTTCAGAAGATGTTCCCCTGCATTATGTCCGCAAACAGACCCTGGTGAATGCAGAACGCTACATCACGGATGAGTTAAAAACATTTGAGTCAAAAGTGTTGGGCGCCGAAGATCAAAGAGCCGTGCTTGAATATGAACTATTTAATGAAATAAAGGACGAGGTGGTAAAGAATCACACGGCCATTAAACAGATTGCCCAATTTTTAGCGGATGTGGACTGTCTGCTGAGCCTGGCTGAAATCGCCGATCAAAATGATTACCACCGGCCGGAATTTAATACCCAAGACTATATTCTATTTGAAGACGGACGTCATCCCGTGGTGGAAAAAATGATTACCGGAGAGCGATTCGTACCCAACACCATCAGGATTGACGATACTGAAAATCAGATACTCATCATCACCGGACCCAACATGGCCGGCAAATCCACGGTTCTGCGCCAGGTTGCGCTGATGGTCATTATGGCTCAAATGGGGTCATTTATACCTGCCGTCACGGCCTCAATGAGTATTACGGACCGAATATTCACCCGGGTGGGCGCCTTGGACAACCTGTCCCAGGGACAGAGCACATTCATGGTGGAAATGCAGGAGACCGCCAATATTTTAAACAGCGCAACCCGGCAGAGCCTGGTGATTATGGATGAGATCGGGCGGGGAACCAGCACGTTCGACGGGCTCAGCATCGCCTGGGCAGTGGCGGAATATCTGCATGACTTAAAGGGCGGGGGCGTTAAAACCCTTTTTGCCACCCATTACCATGAACTCACGGAACTCGCTCTTTTAAAGTCCCGGGTAAAAAATTACAATATTGCGGTAAAGGAATGGAATGACCAAATTATTTTCTTGAGAAAGCTCGTGGAGGGCGGCACCAATCGAAGTTATGGAATACAGGTTGCAAGGCTTGCCGGTATTCCCGATGGGGTTATCCAGCGAGCCAAAAAGATTCTTTACACCATAGAAAATGGTGAACACAGTTTGAACCGCCCGGCGTTTATGCCCGAAGCGGGCGATGGGTTAACAAAGGGGCAGGTGCAGCTTAATCTTTTTTCCAGACCGGATCAATTTGTCATAGAAAAGCTGCAAAAGCTTGATATTTCGAAAATGACGCCCCTGGACGCGTTAAACTGTCTGGACGAATTAAAGGAAAAGGCAAAGACCGTTGTTATTT
Source organism: Deltaproteobacteria bacterium (assembly GCA_019310125.1). GTDB lineage: Bacteria > Desulfobacterota > Desulfobacteria > Desulfobacterales > UBA11574 > S5133MH16. The sequence continues at coordinate 13,500 of JAFDEW010000032.1, forward strand.
GATTCCAAAAAAACATTTTTATTCTGTTTGCTGGCATGCTTTATTGTTTCCGTGACGTGGCCGCGCGCGTCATCTGCCGATTACGCAAAGAAAAAATACTACCGGGCCGATGCCTGTTACAAAAAACTTCGCCACAGTCCCAAAAAGCAGAAGTACAGAAGTTTTTGGCTTGACTGTATCAAAAAGTATCAGGCGGTTTACAAGCATAATCCTTCGGGTCCGTGGGCCCCTGCCGGGCTTTATATGTCCGGGACGCTGTATAAAGAGCTTTACCGTCGTTCATTCAAAAAATCTGATAAAACAGCGGCTCTTGATAGTTTTCGGCGCATTATCAAAAATTATCCAAAAAGCGCATACAGA
>JAFDEW010000254.1 GCA_019310125.1 Deltaproteobacteria bacterium
TTCCATCAACGATCTGTTTTTGGCGGGCATTCTCCCCGCGCTTCTTATGATATTGCTGCTGTCATTCTGGAGCTTATGGGAAAACCGTCGCAATCCCATTCCTTATCAATCCTTTTCTGCCCGGGAAGCGGTTGCCGCCTTGCGGGAGATCATTTGGGAAATACCGTTGCCGTTTTTTGTGCTGGGAGGTATTTACGGAGGTTTTTTTGCCATTTCAGAAGCTGCAGCGGCCACGGCCATGTATGTATTGGTGGTTGAGGTGTTTATTTACAAAGAGATTAAGCCGGGTCAGCTTCCGGCCATTATGCGGGAGTCCATGGTGATGGTGGGCGGGATTTTGCTTATTTTGGGGGTGGCGCTGGCATCGACGAATTTTTTGATAGACGCCGAAGTGCCCATGCACCTGTTCAACCTGATTCAAGCCCACGTTACCAGTAAGTATGTTTTTCTGATTCTTTTGAACCTGCTGCTGCTGATACTCGGGGCCATTCTGGATATCTTTTCGGCCCTGGTTATCATGATTCCCATCATACTTCCCGTGGCGGTCAATTATGGCATTGACCCGGTTCATCTGGGCATCATTTTTCTGGCCAATATGCAAATCGGCTACTTCACACCGCCGGTGGGCATGAACCTGTTTATCGCCAGCTACCGTTTCAAAAAACCGGTCACCGAACTTTATATGGCCGCCATACCCTTTATGATCGTGCTGTTTGCGGCAGTCCTTGTTATTACCTACTGGCCGGCATTGAGCCTTGTTTTTCTTCAGAGATAAACCGGTAACCGTTCTACAATTATAATTCCATCTCTTATTTTTTCGTGGCGTTTGTCCTTGCTTTTTTATTTTGACATGAGAATCGTCTTCCTTTATTATCCTTTCTATTTTATTATCTATGCCTGTGGATTTTGAGAAAGCCAAGTTCGTTGGCTCGTTCCCGTTGCCAGTGAAAGCTCACCCGCCGGCCGAAGGCGAGGGCGGGGAAATCATTGGGGAAATAATGGGGTAATGACCTGTTGACGGCAAAAACCAGGAGCTGTTAAAACATCTTCAAATTCAACCCATTGTAAAAATTCCGAAACATCAGCTTGTCCCTCTGAATCTTTACCATTTTTTATATCACCATGAAATTTACCATTTTTAAAAGATTAACTTTCGGATATTTGGCCATCATGATGCTGGTGTTGTTTCTGGTAATCTTTGTGACCATTAAGCTCAACCAGTTAATGCAATTGACCCGTGCCGCTTCATCCGTTGACGGCCAGACCGTCCGCCTGACCGAACGTCTTTCAAACAATATGTTTTCCATGGTCGGCTTTGAAAAAAAATATCTTATCTCCAGGGATAATGATTTTTACCGCCGTTTTCTCCGGATCAAAAATGATTTTAACACGGATTTGCAACAACTGCGTCTGCTGATGGCCGGTTCCGAAAAAAATAAAAAGTTTTCAGAAACGCGTGGGCTTTGCGATAAATATTTTTCCATCTTCACTTCAGAAATTGAAAACATTAAAAAAGGCCGTAGGTATGCCTATGCGAACTATCAGACTCAAAAAGAAAAAATTATAGAAAAGATTAATAAGAATTTTAAAGAGATCAACTGGACGGCCAGGTCTGACAGAGATGAGAAAATACAAATTTCCAGCCAAATCAGTTACAATGTTTTTATAACCACATCCATTGCTGCAGGGCTTTCCATTTTTTTCGGAATTTTGATTTCATTTTTTAACACCCGGACCATCAACCGATCCATACTTCTGTTACAAAAAAAAACCAATGATATCGCCGAGGGCAAATTTGAAAAGATATCCGGCATCGACTCCCCGCCGGAAATAAAGGAATTGGCCAATGATTTCAATATAATGTGTGATAGGCTCAGAGAGCTTGATGAATTGAAGGAAGATTTCATCAGCCACGTGTCCCATGAACTGCGCACGCCGTTAACGGCCATTCGGGAAGCTTCGGGATTATTGATCGAGGGGGCATTTGCCGACGAACCTAAAAGCAGTCAGGAGCTTTTGACAATCGTCAAAGATGAATGCGAACGGTTGATTGTTTCGGTCAATAGAATTCTTGATCTTTCCCGTATGGAAGCTAAAATGATGGACTACCATTTCAATCGAGTCAGCCTGATCTATTATATACGCAAGTGCCTTTTAAAACTGGCTCCCATTGCAAAGCGAAAAAACATTATTCTTAAATTAAGACGACAGAAGCATCTTCCGGATATCCGGATGGATACGGAAAGAATCATTCAGTTACTTGACAATTTAGTGGGCAACGCTCTAAAGTTTACCGATAAAGGCGGATCTGTTATTGTTGAAGTCCTCTTGAAAAATCACGCCCGCAAGATGATCCAGGTTTCAATTTCGGATACGGGCTGCGGAATTCACAAAGAAAATATGGAAAATATATTTAAAAAATTCAAAAGGATAGAATGCGGACAGAATACAGCAAGAGGTACGGGGCTCGGCCTCTCCATTGCCAAATATGTGATTACGGCTCACGGAGGAGAAATATGGGTAGAAAGCACTCTCGGCAAAGGCAGCACGTTTTTCTTTTCATTGCCTGCTGCTTAAGTATTTGGCTTGTCGGCGCCGGATGTACCCATTTGCATCATCTTGGTGAAGAAGAAAAACTTGTGTTACAGGCAAAATCCTCTTTTTCCAAAAGTGATTTTGCAACGTCCATGACCTATTGGCGGGAAATATTAGAGCGTTTTCCGGATACACAGGGTGACCAAGCGCTTTATGCCATGGGGTTGGCATACGCCTTTCCGGAATACCCGGATGCGAATTATGAAACGTCCCTGAACCTTTTTAAAATGCTTATCAAGGAATATCCGGAATCTGTTTATATAACCCAGTCAAAAATTTGGATATCCATTTTGGAACGGACCATCGAAAAGGAAAAAGAGGTCGAAGAAAAAAACAGAAAAGCTGAATTGCTGGAAAATCAACTTAAAGCGGAAGACAAAAAGATAAGACAGTTATTAAATCAGATAAAAAGGTTAAAAGAGATTGACCTGGGCATTGAAGAAAAAAAAAGAAAGTCTCTCCCTGAAAGTGGACAGTAAGATTATGAGCAAACGGAAAGAAAATATACTGGTTGTTGATGATGACCGGAGTATACTTCAGGTAATCCGGATGCGGCTTGTATCCGGCGGATATTCTGTTACAGCGGCCACCGGCGCCGAAGAGGCCCTGAAACTGGCTGAAAAAAAGACGTTTGATCTGGCCCTGATCGATCTGAAACTCAACGGTCATGACGGCATCCAACTTATGGAAAATATACATCATATAAACCCGCATATTCCGGTTATTATTCTTACCGCTCACGGGACCATAAAAAGCGCCGTTCAAGCCATGAAAAAGGGAGCACACAGCTATTTAACCAAACCCTTTGACGGACATGAACTTTTGCTGCAGATAAACAATTGTCTGGAAAAAAGCAGGCTTTCAAAAGAAGTGAAACAGTTGCGGAACTTGGTCAGAAAAACCTACGGGTTTGATAATATTATCGGCAAAAGCGACAAAATACTAAAAATTCTTGCTCAGGTGGCACAGGCCGCCACAACCGATTCCAATGTGTATATCGAGGGGGAAAGCGGCACCGGCAAGGAGTTGATTGCAAAAAGTCTGCATGTTGCAAGTCATAGAAAAGACGGTCCTTTTGTTGCCGTTAACTGTGCTGCAATACCGGAAAGTCTCATGGAAAGCGAACTGTTCGGTTATGAGAAGGGCGCTTTTACCGGAGCGAACACAAGTAAAAAAGGGCTTTTTGTTCAAGCCGATTCCGGAACTTTCTTTTTGGACGAAATATCCGAAATGCACCCGTCCATGCAGGCTAAGATGTTACGGGCTCTGGAGGAAAAGGAATTTTACCCGCTGGGAGGAAGACGGACCATAAAAGTGGATGCCAGAATCATTGCGGCGTCAAATAAAAATCTTGAGCAAGAGATAGAAAAGGGCAGGTTCAGGGAAGATCTTTTTTATCGCATTCATGTCATTCCAATAAAATTACCCTCGCTAAATGAAAGAAAAGAAGACATCCCGATTCTTTCCAGATATTTTTTACAAAAATTTACCAGGGAAATGAGTAAAGAGATTGAAGAATTTTCGACAGGGGCCATGCAGAAACTGATTTCTTATCCCTGGCCCGGCAATATAAGGGAGCTTGAAAATACCGTTGAATGTGCGGTGGCCATGTCAAAACAGAATATTATTACGGAAGATCTGATTCTCCAGGCCCATAACATCGATTCCGAAGGTTTAAAACCCTTTAAACATGCCAAAGAGAATTTTGAAAAAAACTACCTCATTCAGCTTTTTGAACTGAGCCGGGGCAATGTAAGCAAGGCGGCCAAACTGGCTGGGAAGTACCGGGCGGATAT
>JAFDEW010000529.1 GCA_019310125.1 Deltaproteobacteria bacterium
TTGTGATTTGTAATTTGAGATTTATTTGTAATTTGGTGCTTGGAATTTGTGATTTTAGACACAAAACTCCAAGGCAGAGCCATCTATCTCTGACTCCCGCAATGCGGGACAGGCATGGCCCATCGAAGATCCGGCTTAGCGGGGGAAGGACCAGGTTTTTCAGGGCAAAATAAAAATTAACCGCCAATCGGTCTCTTACAATAAAACAATGGCGGCGGCTTTGGATAACTCTATAATATAGTTGGGGAAGATCCCCCCCCCTACCATCCCTAAAATCAATAATCCGGCCAATACTTTTATGGAAGGAGATACCTTGAGATCGGGCAATTCCTTTCCGGGTACCAGAAGGTAGGCCGCCTTGACCACCAGGAGGTAGTAGTAAAGGGAAATGACCACATTGATCATGGCGATGAGCACTAATGTGAAGTAACCTTTTTGCATGGCTGCAGTGAAGATCAGAAGTTTGCCCGTAAATCCAATGGTGGGCGGTATACCGGCCAGACCGAAAAGCGACAGCATTAGGGCCATGGCCAGAATCGGGGAACGGCGATGCAATCCGGCCAGGTGTTCGATATCCAGATTTCTGCCGTCGTCCGCCACTTTGACCACCACCAAAAAACAGGTGAATTTCATCATCAAAAGAGACAGCGCGTAAAAAATGGCGCCGGCGTAACCGTCCGCATTCATGCTTAAAATTCCGATGAGCACGTATCCGGCATGTGCGATGCTGGAGTAGGCCAGAAGTCGCTTTAAATCCTTTTGGACAACGGCCGCCAGGTTTCCCAGGGTCATGGAAACGATGGAAAATGTCACCAGGACATGGACCAGATAGGTGCTGCCGCCACCGCTCAATGCGACTATTCGCATGAGAATGGCAATTGCCGCAACCTTGGAAGCTGTAGCAATATAGGTGGTCACCTGGTTGGCGGCACTCTCGTAAACGTCCGGAGCCCAGAAATGAAAGGGAAAGACGGCCAACTTGAAGAAAAATCCGCTGAGCAGCAGAATCAGAGCGATAATCACCATTGGCCGGTTAATAACACCCGGAAGTATTTTAAGAATTTCCACCAAATATGCGGCCTGGATGCTGCCGTAAAGCAAGGCAAAACCGAAAAGAAAAATATTTGATGCCTGCGTCGATCCCCCGGTCCCGTCCCTTTCTCAGGAAAACCAGCGTGTAGAGTGAATAGCTGGAGAGCTCAAGAGCGACGAATATGGTCAAGAGGTGAACGCTGCTGACCAGCATCATCATGGCCAGGGTGCAAATGTTCAGCAAAAAGTAGAATTCCGGATGAAGCCGCTCCTCAATCCCCTCGAGTTCCGTACACAGGCACACCACCAGAAACAGACCCATGGACAGCATGACTTTAAACACCTGGGAAAACAGGTCTACACGATACGTTTCCAAAAAGAGGTCTCCGGTCAAACGCACGCATGCCAGGCAAACCCCAACCCCCACGGAAGCCAGAACGAGGGCAATGAAATAGACCTGTTCGGGTCTGACCCGCCGGGCCATGGATAACCCCAGAAATGCGGTGCCCGCCATTAAAAAGTAGATTTCGGGACTGAATATTATCCAACTCATCATGGCAACCCGTTGACAAAAGGAATTGATGCCGTCTGAATCATGTCCAGCATAACATTAGGAAAAAGACCAAAAAATACGATGATCGAGACCAGGATCATCCTGGGAATACCCAACTTAAAAGAGACGTCTTCCAGATGTGCAAAACGTTCGTTTTTCGGCCCGTAGCAGGTTTGCTGAACCACCCGCAAGATGAACAGCGCACTCACAACCAGGGCACAGACCGCCAGTGTTCCGTACACCGGATAGACCTTGAAGGAAGAAATGAAGACCGTGAGTTCCGCCCAGAAACTGGCCAGACAGGGAACACCGATACCGGTGAGTGCCGCCACTATAAAGTATCCGCAGGCCACCGGCATGATGCGGCTCAGCCCCCCGAGTTCCGCAATGGTTTTTGTGTGGGTTCTGTCATAGATGTAGCCCACCGATGAGAAGAACAGCGCCGTCATCACCCCATGGGCAAACATCTGAAAGACAGCCCCGTTGAGCCCCTCCACGGTCACTGTGGCCAGCCCCAAACCCACGATGCCCATGTGTGAAACACTGGAATATCCGATAACAAATTTAAGATCGGTCTGGCTCAATCCCACAAAAACACCGTAGACAATACCGACGACGGCAAGCAGCGCCATGAGGTGCGCCCAATACTGCCAGCCTTC
>JAFDEW010000033.1 GCA_019310125.1 Deltaproteobacteria bacterium
GCGCTGTTCTTTCGCAACGATCCCTAATGCATTCAAACAGTGTACGATTTCGTTGCTGATCACTCATTCCGCTTTATTTGAAGGTTTAAAGGAAAAACTCCCCGATTGCTCAATTATTGGCAACAGAGAATTTATATGGGTAGAATTTTTTGCCGTAAAAAGCACAACAGGTATAATTAACAGACTAAAGTTCAACGGCAGCTGAAAATCGTTCCACTAGTTTTAAGTACATATTTTTTGGATACACCCCATTCAGGGTAAGGACGGTTTCTTTTTTTTTAAAAAAAACAACGTGAGGAATGCCGCTGACGCGAAAGGAATCTGCAAGCGCTCTGTTCCGATCAATGTTAATTTTATATACCGTAACCATTTCACTTTTTTCTTTAGCAATTTTTTCAAGCACGGGCTCAATTTCTTTGCAGGGAGGACACCAGTCCGCGTAAAAATCAAACATCAGGAGATGTTCTCCGGATGTTTGGATGATTTTATTAAACTGTTCCATGCTATCTATATATCTAATCCCGGAACCGGCAAGCGGATCTCGAGTCTTAGTGCCGGTATCATCCCCGCAGGATGCGATCCCAAAAATAATTATTATGATAACAACCCGGGAGAAAAGCCTCAACCACCGGGTAGTTAATTGTATATTTCGTGTCATTTTTAAAAGTCACAGAAAATCGAAGACAAATGGGTTAAAAATGGGTTATACTTATTATTATAAACAATTATTCGACAATGGTTGTATTTGCAAACAAAAAAATTAGGCATATGTTTTATTCAAATTCATCCGCCTTGCCGCTTCACCATGATAATTTAGCGTGCAAATCGGACTTTTTACGAGACCATCAAATGTTGACCCGTGTTATTATTAAGCTTTTTTTTATACTAATCTTTGGTTCGTCTTTGGTCGTAGGTATAGCTCCCGTGCCTCTTTATGCGGATATATATGTGCATATGGACAGTGAAGGGGTGCTTCATTTTACCAACGCACCAACATCATCCAATTATAAAATTTTCATCAGGGAAAAACCTCCCCTGTCTTCAAATTCAGACGTCACCGACGGTTCCAACCTTTATGACGACCTGATAACAGAAGCATCTAAAAGCCATGGCGTTTCATTTTCACTGCTCAAGGCGCTGATTAAAATCGAGTCGGATTTTAATCCCCGGGCCATTTCAAGTGCCGGTGCATTAGGTCTTATGCAAATCATGCCCGAAAATATCAAAGCCCTTAATATAAAAGATCCCTTTGATCCGTGGGAAAATATAATGGGGGGAACGCGCTATTTAAAACAGCTCATTGGACGTTTTAACGGAAAACTGCCCATGGCTTTGGCCGCCTATAATGCCGGCCCCAATACCGTTGATCGTTACAAACGAATCCCTCCCTTTAAAGAAACGGAAAATTATGTAGAAAAAGTTATGAAATATTATTCTATTTTTAAAGAGCGATAGTCTCTCAATCCCCTAACTTATAGCTCTTAAGAAAATGTTTCTGGGCTCCACCCATCCGTTGCCATAAAATACGATCTGAAGTTGATTGAGGCGAGATGCTGGATACTGGATATTTTTATGAGGATTCACTATATTTTTTATCCAGGATCAAGCATCCAGGATCAATCAGATAGCACTGCCACAGACGCTTTAAAACTACGGAATAGCTGCCCCAAAATGATTTTCACAAACACTATAGGATCACATCCCTATCTATCACTGAGCCTTGTTTGATAACCGCCTGGGATTCGCCGTTGTTTTTGATCACAACTCTCCCCTTTATGGTTACGTTTTTTTCAAAACGCACATCACCGTCAATGGTAAGAGCGTCACAATCGATCAGGGATGGTATTCCTTCAGAAAATCTTTCATCAAAACCATCTATCTTCCCGTAATATTTCGGATCCAGAGCTATGGTTATGGACCGTGATCCTATCTTAGGATTTAAAATCAGATGGTCTTTTTCTGAAAATACAAAACGGTCCGATCTTATGGTCAAAAGTTCGTTACATTTTTTTACCGGGAAAAAACGGGATGCAGGAACCCGTATGGCAGCAGCGCCTTCAAAGAGAGATATGGCCGCTCCCATGGCGGTTTCAACCTGAAATACTTTTGGGCTGTTTTCATTTCTCGGATCAAGTGTTTTCTGGTTTTTGATTATGGGAAGATTTACGGTATGATGTTTTTTAATAAGGTTTTTAAGAGACTTAAGATTTATCCATATATTATTTGTATTGAAAAACCGGTACCGTTTTATATCTTCAAACGCATCCATTTCATCTTGCGGGCACTGGGCCGATTCACGCAAGATCAGACGGCCGTTTATATGTCTGGCGATATGTCCGCCTTTTACGTCTGACGGTGTTCTTGGAACCACTTCCATCATAAAAGGGAGTCTGTTTTCGCAAAAATACCCCAGAAGCGATTCATCCATGGTAGCGCCCAGATTATCCGAATTTGAAATAAAAGCATACTCTATTCCGTTTTCCAGAAGGCTATTTAACACGCCGGATGTATAAATTGCGGAGTATATATCGCCGTGCCCCGGGGGATTCCATTCCAGGTCCGGATTTTTGGGACATGTGGCGGGAGCAAGATTTTCCTGAAGGATTTTGGGGAATTTATTCTGGATAAATAAAAGCGGAAAATCTAACGGCTTGATCATTGAGAGGGCGTCGATGGTGTCTTCATGTGTATTGAAGCTGTTCATAAGGGCCAGTTTTACCCGGCATGTTTCTGCCTGCTTTACGATGATTTCCAGAAATGTTTTTTCATTTTTTACCGTTAAAAGAGACTTGGCTTTGGTGAGGCCCATACTGGTACCCAGGCCGCCGTTCAGTTTGATGATAACCGCATGGCGCAATGCTTTTCGCCCGGACTCTGCATATTCTTTAATACGGGTTGCATCTTCGATTTCATCGGAAGTAACGGGCCTTATGTCTCTATCAGAGATAAGGCCTGTTGCTCCGGAAACGATCTTTTTATAATAATACGTAAACGTATCAATGACCAAAGGGGGAAATTTCTCACGTTCCATCTTTGAGATAAAGGCGGGGAGATAGTTTGTTTTGTCTGAATTTTCAGGCACATGCAATTTTTTTATACCCCTTCTATCCATGCTGCTGGATCTTTGATATTGCCGTATTGAATATCTGTGATCGTTTTATAGAACTTGTTGGCCATGGGACCGACCTTGCCGTTTGTCACGGTTATAACAGTGTCCCCGTATTTGATTTCTCCGACAGGAGAGATAACCGCTGCGGTTCCGGATCCGAAAATTTCTTCGAGTTTTCCCGTGGTATGGGCATCCAACACCTCATCAATGCTGATTTTGCGTTCTGCCACTTTGATATCCCATTGTTTTGCAAGGGTAATCACCGTGTCTCTGGTAATGCCGGGAAGGATGCTTCCGGATAACATGGGCGTGATCAGTTCACCGTTTATGACAAAAAATATATTCATGGCCCCAACTTCTTCAATGTATTTCTGCTCAATACCGTCAAGCCACAACACCTGAGTATAACCGTGTTCATGAGCCTGTTCTCCGGCATACAGGCTGGCCGCATAATTGCCCGGCGTTTTGGCTTCACCCACTCCGCCCCGTACCGCCCGGACATGGTTGCGGGTGACCCATATCTTAACGGGATTAAAGCCTTCGGCATAATAAGCGCCCACCGGAGAAAGAATAATAAAATAACGATAGGTATAAGATGCGCGAACGCCTAAAAAAGGATCCGTGGCGATTATGGTGGGGCGGATGTAAAGGGAAGTCCCCGGCGTAGACGGCACCCAGTCTTTTTCAATAACCAGCAACTGCTTAAGGGCATCCAGGGCAAACGCCTCGTCAATCTCTGGGATGCAGAGGAGGCGCGAAGAGTTGTTCAACCGTTTGAAATTATCCGTGGGCCGGAAAAGCTGAATATCCCCTGACTGGGTCCTGAACGCCTTGAGCCCTTCGAAAACGCCTTGACCATAATGAAGCACCATGGTTGCGGGATCCATATCCATGGATGCGTAGGGCTCTATGCGTGGGTTATGCCACCCGTCTTGCGGATTGTAATCCATGTTAAACATGTGATCCGTAAAAATGCTGCCGAAACCAAGTTTGGAATCCTCGGGTTTTGCTTTTAATTGATCAGCTTTTTTAACAGTCAGTTGCATTTCTGCCTCCTCAAAGAATTTAAAATTTCAATCCGATATTTTCCACAGCATAAGTCCTGTTGTATCGTCGTAAGCCCTCTCCAGGGGGGTGCCGGTTAATTCCTGAAGATCAATTTCTGCGGCATAAATTGTGGTTTCTGAAAAAAGATGTCCGCCGATGGTGTTTCCTTCCAGATTTCCCAGAATAATATGAGCATGTATGACCGGGTTTTCATCCAGCAATGAGATATTTCCGGTGCAATTTACTATTTCAAGCGGTTCTTCTTGGGTGAATGTTGCATAAACCTGTTGTTTTTGATCATATGCCCCCAGAGTCGCAGAAGATACTGCACCAATAACGGAAAATGTAGCCATTTGTATTGACGACGCTTTACAAAAATCTTCGATAGATGTGACTAAATCTTTGCCGTGAGGAAGACGCCCTACAAAGTGGCGTCCGGGTTTAAATTCAAAACCGTTCAGTTTGTCCATCAAAAACCTCCAAGATTAATTAATAATAAATTATGGTGCCTCAATATCACCATTTAATATACCAGAACTTATTGAGAAGTTACTAAAATTTGATTCAAAATCTATAGCATCTTTACCATTGAAATCAAGACCAAAATTTTTATCAAGTTGTTTGGCTAAACACAAGCCTGTATTTTTCTCACAGGTTGACATTCTGCGTTTTGGATATTAGAGTCTGAAATCTAAGTTCATCAATACAAAACGGAAAGGAAAATCAATATGACCATATCAGAGAGAATGGCAGATATAAAACCGGTAAGGCTTAGCTTGGATAGTAAATTCAAGTTTAAATGTCATAGCGGGGTAAAATGTTTCACCAAGTGCTGTAGAGATATCAATATCGCGCTGACTCCCTATGACATTATCAGGCTTAAAAACCGTTTGCAGCTTTCTTCAGATGAATTTCTGGCAATGTACACGGTTCCCCGTCTTTTGGAAAAGACAGATCTTCCCATGGTTACTCTGAGGATGATGGACGATGATTTAAAATCATGCCCATTTGTAACCGATAACGGGTGTATCATCTATGAAGACAGGCCCACGACGTGCCGTTATTATCCCCTTGGCGTTGCTTCGCTGAGTCACAGGGAGGGTGTTGATGATGAGGGGTTCTATTTTTTTGTGCATGAATCCCACTGCCTGGGTTTTGAAGAGAAAAAGGAATGGACGGTTCGTGAGTGGCGGAAAGATCAGGGCGTTGATATCCATGATGAAATTAATGCCGGCTGGACCGATCTTGTGGTGAGAAAAAGATCTTTTCCTCCGAATCTCAAACTTGTTGAAGAAAGCAAGAAGATGTTTTTTTTAGTCAGTTACAATATCGATAAGTTCAAACAGTTTGTTTTTGAAAGCTCATTTTTGAACCGGTATCATATCGATAATGCAACCGTTGAAAAAATTCGGGAAGATGAGATTGCCCTGCTGGAATTTGGTCTTAAATGGTTAAAAGACGTTCTTTATAAAGAAGGAAGTTCTAAGGTCAAGGAAAGTGAAACTGATTGAGGAAAAAAACTGTGGTCCCGGATACCGAATGGTTGACATGCCGGTATCCGGGTTCACATGTATGTTATATCAATATTCTTCGTAAAAAAGGCCGTCCCAACTCGAAGGATTGTTCAAACGCTCTTCAATATCCACATTGAAAAATTCGGCGACCGGTTTTAATATTTCGGGAGTGTCGGCCTGTACTTTACGCGCCGCCGAAAGAACCGTTTCAAGTCCGTTTCGCGTCATTTTTCCAAGAGGTTGTCTGCATCCACCGGAGGGCATTCCCAGAATCGACATCAACGTTTTGAATCCCAGCGGATTTCTGGCCCTGCATACCACCTCTCCGTAAGGTGTTTTTTCCATGGTCTTAACCGTAACCAGATCAAAAAGGGGTTCCAGCGCCGTCAACAGCTTTTGGGCGTTTTTCTCTTCACCCTGTTCGAGCAGTCGAACCATTTCAGTGATGGGACCGGGAGCAATGTTTGACGCAACCGAAATAACGCCGGACGCCTTGATCTGAGGGTCAAGCATCATCTTAAAGGTCATCCCATCATCACCGGAAAGTATGGTAAACTCAGGCCCGCAGCATTTTCTTGTGCTACGCATATTTTCAAGATTACCGGTGGCCTCTTTGACCGTATTGACATTTTTATACGTCTGGTTAAGGATGGCAATGTCCTCGGGTAAAAGCTGCGCTCCGGTTCTACCGGGAATTACATAAGGAATAATCTCAATATCCGGAGCCACTTCGGCAACAGGGGCAATGTATTCCCGTCGTATTTCAAGGGAACTGGGCCCGTTATAGTAAGGATCTACCAGCAAAACCGCATCAGCACCCACCGCAACCGCATGCTTTGTTCCTTCCAGCGACTCGTTTGTGTTGTTACTCCCTGCACCTGCAATGCAGATACATTTATCTTTTGATTTTTCCGCAACCATCTCAATAACCCGATTATGTTCATCCCAGCTTAAAACAGGGCTCTCGCCGGTAGTCCCCACAGCCAGGATCCCGGTTATTCCGTTTTCTATCTGGAATTCCGAAAGTTTTCCAAGACCTTCATAGTCAACGGTACCATTTTTAAACGGTGTAACAATTGCCGTAAAACATCCTGCGAGCATAATATCCCCCTTTTAACAAAAAGTATTGCCAGTAATCACATGGTATAGTCCATAACGGTGTATACGGAAAAGGTAAATAAAGTCAGAGGTTATGTCAAGGGAAAACTCGGTAATCTATGGAAACAGCGTAGTCAGACGAACCGAAATTTATCGAAAAAAATGGTGTGGCTCAAGATCGATTTAAAACGGGAAATCAAAGGAGCAATTGAGAATGTGATGGGTACGAAACCCTTGAAAAACATTTGTTTTGACCGGATTATTTCTCAAGTTCGAATAACGGTAACAAAACAGAATGCTTTCAAGGGCCTCGATTATAGCGCGTTATACCAGGAAAACCCTATCGGCCCGATGAGCCTCTTCCGGATATACTCCGTCCGGCAAGCGGATTATAAAGTTTTATAATTGCCACCTTCATACAGTCAATCGTCTGTGTTTCCAAGATAATATTCATCAAAGTATTCTCGCCGTCTTCCGGTAAAACACATGCATTTGAATCGTCGAAGGTTAAATCCGTAAAGCCTTTAACGAGTTTCTTTTTTTCCTTTTTGGTCATACCCACCTGAATTGCCTTTTTACCGTCTATTTCAGAAATCTGGTCGGCCAAACCCGCATCTCCAATCTTTTTGGTTTTTTCGTCATCCAAAAAAACATTAATATAAAAATCCGCCATGAGCACCTCCTGTTGATAAATTTTTAAATATTATTAAAAAACCCTCTCTTTTTAAACATACAATTAAGATCGATCCTTATATTACAATGGTTATGCCCTGTCAATAGTCTTGTAACCCGCTTGGACCTGTTTTTTTCTTGACAACCCAAAATGGCTGACATACTAACCCCACAATTGAAATGTTTTAAATCTTATAATTATCAAGCGGTTTTCATCATCCGGTCAACAATAAAATAGACTCTATTTAAAGGATAAATCATGACAAAAGCAAAAAATGTTGAAGAATATATCGCTCGCCAGCAGATGGCCATCGCCGGAAATCCGGATTGCGGAGTATCCCATTACAATCTTGCGGTCGCTCTCCTGGGTCTTAAAAAATATGATGAAGCTGAAAAAGAGCTTTTTGCCGCTATCCATTGCAGCCCGAACCTGGCTGAAGCATATGTGCAACTCGGAGGACTCTGCCTGCAACGCGATGATCTTGACGGCTGCATGGCATACAACCAGCAGGCGGTCAAATCTCGGGCAGGATTTTTCGAAGGGCATGGTAACATCGGATTTGTGCATCTTCAAAAAGGTGAAATTGACGAAGCCATCCAGGCGCTTCAAAAAGCGATACGGTGGAATCCCAACTTTTTGCAGGCGTATGCCACACTGGCAAATGCTTACTTAATGAAAGGGTTGATTGACGAAAGTATCGAAACCAACCTCAAAGCTTTGGAACTGGAGCCGGCCTTTCCAATCGCCCACAACAATTTGGCCATTGTCTATCTCGAAAAGAAGAAATATGATCTGGCAATAAAACATGTGGATAAAGCGGTTGAACTCGGTTATGAAGTTGACCCTGAACTATTAAAAGAGATCGAAACTTTTCGCAAAGAATTCGAATAAGATGTCGTCTTTTTGATCTCCAGAACCCAAACCATGCTCAACGCACCGCAATTCAAGTATTTTTTATCGCACAAAAATCCTGTCCAAAAAAACAGCCTCATATGGAACACCCTCCTTCCTATGAGCAGAAAGCAGCAACCCAATGATTCCGGGATTTGTGTGAGCTATGGAGACTATTTTACCGCCGCTCGAAATTTTCTGGAACAGGGCAGATCTGAAATCATTACTCGTGCGGTTTCACAACATATGCATCGAGAGGTAACATCCCAAGAAATCGAAGAAATAAGAATCTTTCTCGAAAAACACGGCGAATTTTATCATCCGGCCCGGATTGAAACCATGTTGCACGGCACAGCAATACCCTTTGTATTGAATGTGGCAATCTCCGATGCAGGCAAAAATTGTGTTCAAAGAGAATATGGTCTTTTAAAACAGCTCAATGAAGATCTCCCGTTTTCATTTCTGCCCAAAGTTTACGGCCAGGGTTATGTCTCTGTTACAGGTAATGAAATCGGAATGTTTTTAGGAGAGTGGTTCCAGGGATATAACGAATTCCACATTTCCCTTGATCCGGCAGATGAAAAATACAAAATTGTTGTCTGGGATCATGAGCACGGCAACTATTTCCTTACAGACGATCAAGCGACAAACCTTTACCGGCAAGCCGCAAGAATTCTGACCCGTTATTACAATGTCAACACCTTTGAGCAGATACTCTCCTGGCATCATGCGGCTGGAGATTTTGTCTTAAAATGTCAGAACAACAGGATCGATTTAAAACTCATTACTGTTAGACAGTACAGACCCCTGTTTGAAAATGACAGCGGAAATGAAAATCCAGATGTCGAACTGATACTGGAAGCATTGCTGGTGTTTTTTCTAAATCTTACAATCAAAATGCGTCTTGACCGGCTGGACGGTGTCGGAGAAATAGTGTGGTCAGATGATACTTCGGTTGATGGAATCCTTAAAGGTTTTTTCGAGGGCCTGGCCTTAAAACCGCCCAGTGTCTCGATTCCAGGCCCTTTAATCGATTGTTTCCGAAATCATCTTCTATCTTGCAGTCAATCAGATTTGATTGGTTTGTCACAAGCCATGGTTGATGCATATAACTCGCATTCTCCGGAAATTCCGGTAATTAAAAAGAATCTAAAAAGGCATGTAAAGGTTTTAGTCAGTACAATTAAACAAAATTAAGAAATATAAGGTAACGATTGAAACCTATCGCAACCTCGACGGGGTATACTGCGCTATCAAAGAGTTGCAGTATTATCATATGGCTGGACGATTGACGCCGTCAAAAAGGATACTTAACAGCTTGTATATCCGTTCAATACGAGGCTTGCAGGATTTAGATCGTCGGTAATAAATTCAAGATTCAGTATTAAAGCTGATTCAGACAATAAAAACTATTTAGCACGGTAAAACCATGCTTTTTTATTGACAAGATAATGAATTAATTTTATATAATTTTTTTTTGGAGTATTGGCTTTGTTATTTAAGTTTTTAACTCATAAAAACGTAAAGAAAAAAGTGAATCATTTCGTGAGAGGAGGTGAACGATAAAACTCCAATAGGAGAGGGTTTTATTTCAATAGATAAGGATAGTTAAATCTAAAGATGAATGGAGGAATGAATATGGCAAAACATGAAACCCCTTTGTTGGATCAGCTTGAAACCGGTCCGTGGCCGAGTTTTGTGACCGACATTAAGCGGGAGGCTGAATCAAGGGAAAAGAATGAAAAAAACATTGAGTACCAGATTCCCACGGATTGTTGTGACGATCTTTTGGGAGTGCTTGAACTTTCTTTCAAGCACGGCAGAACCCACTGGAAACATGGCGGCATCGTCGGGGTATTTGGATACGGAGGCGGTGTAATCGGCAGGTATTGCGACCAGCCCCAGATGTTTCCGGGAGTTGCCCATTTTCACACCATGCGTGTGTCCCAGCCTGCCGGCAAATTCTATACCACCAAATACCTGGAAGATATCTGCGAACTTTGGGAAAGGCGCGGAAGCGGCCTGACCAACATGCATGGCTCAACAGGAGATATTATCTTCCTTGGCACCACAACCCCTCAACTTGAAGAGGTCTTCTGGGAATTGGGACATAACCTGAATCAGGATCTGGGCGGTTCCGGGTCAAACTTAAGGACACCTTCTGACTGTGTGGGTGCGGCTCGCTGTGAATGGGCTTGCTTTGACACCCAGGCCATCTGCCATGATCTCACCGTTGAATATCAGGACGAGCTTCATCGGCCGGCATTTCCCTATAAGTTTAAATTTAAATTCGACGGGTGCCCCAACTGTTGCGTTGCATCAATTGCACGGTCGGACCTGGCGTTTGTCGGAACCTGGCGTGATGATATCAAAATAGATCAGGAAGCGGTCAAGGCCTATGTGGGCGGCGAACTTCCTCCCAACGGCGGCGCTCATGCCGGACGTGACTGGGGTCCCTTCGACATCAAAAAAGAAGTGATCGATCTTTGTCCTACCGGTTGTATGAAGTATGAAGATGGCAAGCTGGAGATCAACACTCCTGAGTGTACAAGATGCATGCACTGCATCTGCGTCATGCCCAGGGCATTGAGAATCGGTAATGACTTGGGCTGTTCAATCTTTGCCGGAGCAAAGGCCCCAATCCTTGACGGTGCTCAAATGGGTTCCCTTATTGTTCCGTTTATTAAGGTGGAAGAACCTTATGATGAAATTAAAGAAACTGTCATCGAGCCCATCTGGGACTGGTGGATGGAAGAAGGAAAAAACCGCGAAAGACTTGGCGAACTCATGAAGCGCCAGGGCTTACAGAGACTGCTCGAGGTGACGGGTTTTAAACCGGATCCACGAATGGTTCAGGAACCGCGCACCAACCCCTACATTTTCTGGAAAGAAGATGAGGTTGAAGGCGGGTTTGATCGCGATATTAACGAATTTAGAAAACACCATCAGAGATAGGGGGTAATGACTATGGCATTTATATCATCAGGTTATAATCCTGACAAACCGATGGCAAACAGAATCACCGACATCGGCCCAAGAAAATATGACGAATTTTACCCTCCGGTAATTGCAAAGAACAAGGGTAAATGGCTATATCATGAAATTCTGGAACCCGGTATTCTGGTTCATGTGGCAGAATCCGGCGACGAAGTGTATACCGTAAGAGTCGGCGGATGCCGTCTCATGAGCGTATCACATATTCGCGAAATCTGCGAAATTGCGGACAAGCATTGTGACGGACATCTCAGGTTCACCACTCGCAATAACATTGAATTCATGGTGGACAGCAAGGAAAAAGTAGAGCCTTTGAAGCAGGATCTTTTGAGCCGCAAGCAGGCCGGCGGCTGTTTCAAATTCCCCATCGGGGGAAGTGGCGCCGGAATTACCAACATCGTCCATACCCAAGGCTGGATCCACTGTCACACACCGGCAACAGACGCATCCGGTACTGTTAAAGCTACCATGGATGTACTTTTTAATGATTTCGTCAATATGCGGCTACCGGCCAAGCTCAAGGTCTCAATGGCCTGTTGTCTGAACATGTGCGGCGCGGTCCATTGCTCGGATATCGCCATTCTGGGTTATCACCGCAAGCCGCCGATGTTGGACCATGAATACTTGGACAAAATGTGCGAAATCCCACTGGCAATCGCTGCCTGTCCTACAGCTGCCATCAAACCGTCCAAGGTTACACTACCGGACGGAAAAGAGGTAAAAAGTGTTTCCGTAAACGAGCCCAGGTGTATGTTCTGCGGTAACTGCTACACCATGTGTCCCGCAATGCCGCTGGCAGATGATGTGGGCGACGGTATCGTGCTCATGGCGGGCGGTAAGGTATCCAACCGGATCAGCGCTCCCAAGTTCTCCAAGGTTGTCGTTGCGTTTATCCCCAACGAAATGCCTCGCTGGCCTACTATGACGGATACTATCCAGAGAATAGTAGAAGCCTATGCGGCGGATGCCAACAAATATGAACGTCTGGGCGAATGGGCGGAAAGGATCGGTTGGGAAAGATTCTTTGAGAAATGTGAAATTGAGTTCACACACCATCTCATCGATGATTTCCGTGATCCGGCTTATTTTACCTGGCGCCAGACTTCACAGTTTAAATTCTAAGCGCTAATATACCCGCAGGGGGTACACGAGTGTGCCCCCTGTATTATAAAAAGGGATTTAATAATGGAATACGAAGAAGCAAAACAAAAAATCGTAGAAGGACTTACAAAAAAGCTAAAAGTAAAATCCAAATTTTACTTTAACGATCTTGCGAAAATACTCGGTGAAAAGCCCAGAGTAGCCAAAAAGCTGATTAACCAAATGATAACAGAGGAAGTCCTCGAATACTGGTCCAGCGGAAGCACCTCAATGTATGGACTTAAAGGTACAGGCAAGCAAGCGCATAGCGAGCACGAAGATTAATAGAAATATTCTTTGTATTAAAAAGGCCGATCCGGAAAATATTTCAATTTAAGAACCTCCTTTGCAGCAGAAACATATGGATTTTCCCAGAATTTTAATTTCGGCCCTGCGGGGAGGATCGGGTAAGACCATACTGTCGATCGGAATCACTGCAGCATGGAAATCGTTCGGCAAACAGATAACACCGTTTAAAAAAGGTCCTGACTACATTGATGCGGGCTGGCTCGCCCTTGCGGCTGGCCGGCCCTGCTACAATCTCGACACCTTCCTGACCCAAAAAGAGCTTATCCTTGAATCATTTCTCCTACATTCCACCAAAGGCGATATCTCTGTTATAGAGGGAAACCGGGGTCTTTACGATGGGATAGATATCCAAGGGAGTACCAGTACCGCGGAACTGGCAAAACTGCTGAACACGCCGGTGATTCTTTGCATTGATTGTACAAAATCAACCCGAACCATGGCTGCGGCCGTGCTTGGATGTGTGAAATTCGATCCTGATACGAATATTAAAGGTGTTATTTTAAATCGTGTTGCCGGACCCAGGCATGAAAAAGTCCTCCGAAAAAATATTGAATACTACTGTGACATTCCCGTACTCGGTTCGGTTCCAAAACTGGACTGGCAAAATTTTCCTGAACGGCACATGGGACTGTTACCCACACCGGAACACGGCTGGGCAAAGGATTCCATCCTAGCGGCATCTCAACTCGCCGCCCGGTATCTTGATCTTGAAGCCCTGGCCGCAGTTGCCGGTAATGCCGGCCTACTCCCTGTTTCAGCCGCTCTTCAAGAAAGTATTCTTGCTAAAGCGGAATCTTTGCCTCATTCAGGCCCGAAGCCATGGCCAAGAATCGGTATCATCAAGGACTCCGCCTTTCAATTTTACTATCCGGAAAATATTGAAGCACTTGAAGCGGCAGGTGCAGAAACCATCGTTATAAGCCCTCTGGACAGCGATACGATCCCTCCCATAGATGCCCTTTACATCGGCCCAAAACGTAACATTCAGAGAACAATTAAAGTCTTTGGCAAACCACGGCCTTCCCATATACGCTGAATGCGGCGGTCTGATGTACCTGGGAGAAGAACTGGTTCTGGATGAAACGTCATTTCCCATGGCCGGGATACTGCCGGTTGTCTTTGGTTTTTCAAAAAAACCCCAGGGACACGGATACACGGTGGTAACCGTGGAACACCCCAATCCGTATTTTAACATCGGCACCCAACTTAAAGGGCATGAGTTTCACTATTCGCGGGTTTTAAAATGGCGGGGCACGGACAACGATCTGGCCTTTAACATGAAAAGAGGCGTTGGTTTTATTAATCATCGTGACGGTGTCTGTTATAAAAACGTTCTGGCCACCTATACCCACATACACGCTCTGGGCACGCCTTCCTGGGCCGAATCCATGGTTCGTAATGCTGTTGCCTACAAAAAATCAAAAAAATAGGACGATCATCTTATAACTGACAATCGCCCTATTTTAACTATTCCTATATTATAGAATTTTTGAACCGTTATTTTTTCTCCTTGGGATGGCACTGTTTACATGTTGTTGGCGCCGCACCCGGATCTTTTGATTTAAAGTTTTTGCTTTTGTTGAATTTTTTGTGGCAGCCTTTGCAATTATCATGAATGGCATTGGCGTGGTATTCTCGTTTTTGTTCCTTTGACAGCCCCTTTGCTTCTTTTCCCGTCATATTTCCGGGTTTTTTATGACATTCCATGCAGTTCTGTACATCGTCACATTCTTTAAGATTGGTCAGCGGTTTATTGTCCTTGTCGTGATGACACTCTCCGCAACCGCCTTTGTAAAGGTCGGGATTTTGTTCCGCGTATTCCTTTGTATGCTTGAGGTGTGAAAACGTTACTATAGACTTCTTATGTTTGGCATACGCCTTGTTTTCCATTTTGATTTCATCTTTTACCTGGGTTCCGGCATAAATTCCGGCCACAACAAACAGCGTGGCGATTACAGCAACCACCGATGTTACAAAATACCTTTTATTCATAAACACCTTTACCCTCCTTTAAATTTATAAATTAAATAAATAGACACGGAATTATCTATCAACCGGATACAATACTGTCAACGATAAAAAGCAGGTCAAATGCATTTGATTTTGGTGCAGCGCAGCGACGGCGTGTTCTCCCTGTATTGGTCTTCAAATGCGTTTGCCCTGCGATAAAAAGAGATCTTTAAAAACATTCCCTTTTGTGGGATTGAAATGTACCTATCTCAATTTTCTATTTAGGGTCTCCTGAAACACAAATAAAGCTTGCAAAAACAATTAATTAGATGTATAATGTCCTCCAAAAAGTGCAAAGAAAATTAATGATTACCCCAAAAACCCTTGCACCTGGATGGAGCCAAATGTACCGACATAACGAAGAACAGCTCGAATTTGAAAAATTTAATCTTCCGTTCGGCGGAAGGTTGCGCAGTGACAATCGCTGGGTCCGGTTAGCCAAATTAATACCATGGAGAAAAATAGAAAAAGTTTATGCATCAAGTCTTGCCGGTACGGGTCAAGGCGCCCCGGCAATGTCTGTCCGTGTGGCCCTGGGAGCATTGATAATCAAAGAGCGTCTTGGTGCCAGCGATGAAGAAACGGTTGAACAAATCCGAGAAAATCACTATCTCCAATACTTCTTAGGGCGCAAACAATATGAAGATGAACAGCTTTTTCACCCGACGATGTTTGTTTATTTCCGCAAACGACTTCCTTCCGATACGTTGAACCGTATCAATGAGATGATCGCCAGTGCCGCGATGGAGCAGACGAAGGCTAAATCAAAGAACACCAAAAATGATGAAGACAAGCCTCAGGGTTCATCCGGGTCAAACAACAAAGGAAAATTGCTTGTTGATGCAACCTGTGCTCCAGAGGATATCACATTCCCAACAGACATGAAACTTCTCAACAAGGCTCGTGAACACAGCGAGCAAATCATTGACGAGTTACACAAGTACATGCCGCAAGGTACCAAAAAACCCCGAACGTATCGGCGAAAGGCAAGGAAAGAGTTTTTAAGCGTATCAAAGAGCAAGCGTGTCCTTAAAAACAAACTACGCAAATCAATCAGAAAGCAATTGGGCTATCTGGGTCGCAACCTGAAAAGCATTGCCAAACAGAACAAGACGGTCAGCCTGCTGTACCTTAGTTGGCGGCAGTATAAAACGCTGCTGGTGATCAGCGAAGTTTACCGCCAGCAAAAGTGGATGTATGATCATCGCAGCCTTCGAATCGATGATCGAATCGTGAGTATTAACAAACCTCACGTAAGGCCAATTAAGCGAGGTAAAGCCGGTTCCAGTACGGAGTTTGGTGCAAAAATCTCAGCAAGTCTTGTTGAAGGCTTTGTTTTGGTTGATCGCATCAGTTGGAACAATTTCAATGAATCAACGGATCTGATAAATCAGATCGATGCCTACAAGGCCAGGCATGGCTTTTATCCCGAATCGGTTCATGCGGATAAGATTTACCGGACCAAAGGTAATAGAAGGTTCTGCAAGAAGCATGGTATTCGCATGTCAGGACCCAAACTAGGCAGGCCTCCGAAACCAACCGAGGAAAACAAAGCCATGCTTCAAGAGGCCAGTCGACAAGCACGCCAGGATGAATTAGACCGGATCCCAATAGAAGGGAAGTTCGGTCTGGGCAAGCGACGCTATAGTCTAAACAGGATAATGACGAAGCTGAGTTCTACTAGTAAAACATCGATTGCAATCACCTTCCTGGTAATGAATTTGCAGAAGTGGCTCAAAGCCATTCTTTTGTTTCTGTTTCAGGGCGATCCTTTCATTTTTGGGTTAAGAAAACAGCCGCAAATGCAAAATTGGCGTCCTCAGCAATGTTTTTTATCCAATTCGAAATGAACGCAATGCACTTAAATCGAAAATGATAGCGGAAAACCGTCGCAATTTGCCATCAGACTACTTTTTCAGGAGACCCTAATTAGGAAAACAATCTAAAGATCCGGGTTTTTTGAGCCCGGATCTTTACTTAAATGGGCCCTTTTTACAGGCATTGTTGGCTCATCACTGGCCCTCGCAATGG